>CAXTOC010000015.1:661-20733 GCA_964245725.1 uncultured Acetobacteraceae bacterium
ATCACCGCGATCCGGCTCCCGTCGGGGGACCATTCCGGCGCCCGGTCCAGATCCACGCTCGGCTCCATCCAGACGATGCGCCGCGCCGCCCTGTCGAACACGCCGACGACGGAGTGACCGGCGCGCGTGCTGGTGAAGGCGAGCCGCGCGCCGTCCGGCGACCAGGCGAGCGCGCCGTCGGCGCCGCGATCGTGGATCAGCTGGCTCGCCGCGCCGCCGCCGACGGGGGCTGTCCAGATCTGGTCCTGCGAGAGGAACGCGACCACGTCCCCGGCCGGAGACACGGCGGGAGAGTTGCCCGGCCCGACCGGGCGGGGCTCCCCGCCGTCCAGGCCGACCGACCAGACGGTCTGTGGCGGCGCGCCGGAAGGCAGGCTCCCGGTGTTGACCGCGGGGCCTCCCTCCAGGCTGCCGCCGCGCGTGTAGAACAGCTGGCGACCCCCCGGGCTCCAGCTCAGCTGGCCGAGATCGCTGCCGTCGTCCCCCGTGTAGCGCGTCAGGACCCGGCTCCGGGTCGCGCCGTCGGCCTGCCTGTCCGCCACCCAGACGTTGCGGACGCCCTGTTCGTCGTACACCCAGGCGAGCCCGCCCGACGCGGGCGCTGCCACCAGATCCGAGGGGAACGGGGCGCTCATGACCTGCCGCAGCGTGAAGCCGGGCGGCCGGGCGACCGCCGCCGGCGCGGCGAGCATCGCGGCGCAGGCGACGAGGACGGGGACGGGGACGGGGACCCACTTCTGCGGCGCGTGCGGCATCGCTCAAGGCTCCTCTCGGGGCGTGGTCGGCAGGGGGCGCGTTCTCGGCATGCGGGCGAGCCAGGTGCCGATCGTGAGCAGCGGCAGCACGTAGACGCAGATCAGCATCCAGGCCAGCAGCCGGTAGCCCGAGGCGATCAGCGCCACGAGACCGAACCTGCCGGCGAGGAAGATCGCGCTCAGCAGCAGCAGACCGGTGATCGCGAGCCGCAGGGCGGCCGGGAACGACTGGCCGCGACGTTCCAGCCACGTCTCGCCGATCCGCTCGTTGACCGCGTGCACCAGTGCCGCGCCGCTCTCCAGCAGTGCGGCGAAGATCATGACCTGGAACAGGATCCGGAAGGCGGGAAGGTGCAGCTGCAGCAGCAGGATCTCCGACGGCAGCGTCGCCTGCGCGATGCCGGGGTAGTCCGCGGCCATGCAGACGAAGAAAAGGAACGCCGGCAGCATCGCCAAGGGGCCGCAGACGATGCCCGCGATGACGGCGTCGCGCCGGCTCGTCAGGTGGCGTGTCGTGGGGAGCACGACGACCGCCCCGATGATGTTGTAGCCCGCATAGGTGATGCCGCCGGAGAGCCATCGATCGCCCACCGGGATCGGCGCCGAGAAGGCAGCGACGATCTCGCTCCCGATACGGGACAGGCAGAGCACGACGAACAGCCCGTAGGTCGCATAGAGGAGCACGGTGATGTATCTGAAGAGCTGCTCCACCGCCGGGCTGCCGTACGCGGTGACGGCGGTGATCAGGACGACCAGCAGCAACGACCCGGCGATCGCGGGCATCCCGAAGGTCAGGTTCGCGATGGCTCCTGCCGCCGCCCCGAAGACGGCGAGCAGCAGGATGACCAGTGTCAGGTAGATGAGCTCGAACACGAAGCCCAGGCGACCCAGCAAGTGTCGAAAGAACGTCCGGTAGTCCGTGCTGCGTGTCGATCGGGCGAACAGGAAGGTCGCGGTGCAGACGAGGCACCACAGCAGCATGGCCACCAGCATGGCCAGCAGACCGCCGCGCGGCCCGCTCGGCAGGAAGTATTGCGCGAGCTCGCGGCCGGTCGCGTAGCCGCCGCCGATGACGACGGCCTTGAAGGCGAACGCCGGCAGCAGGAACCGCTGGAACCAGGACGGTCCGGCGCTCACGTCCCTCGCGGTCGGGATCACGGGCTCGACCCGGTCTGGATGACCGTCATCGTCTTCGCCGGATCCGTTGGCCGTGTCGGCGCCGCACGCGAGGTCAGTAGGTGACCCCGATCCCGATCAGGTGGAACAGCGCGGCGATCCAGAGCAGCACCAGGGTGGAGAGCACGAGCGCCGCGTTCCAGCCCTTGGCGAGGACGCCCGCGAAGCCCGCACGGTTCCGCCACGACGCCCGGACGTCCCAGATGGCGGACAGGACCGCGAGCGGAAAGACGATGATGCTGAGGACGTGCAGCGTGAGGATCAGCGGATCCAGGGCGTCGGTGACCGCGAAGCGGGTGATCATCAGCATGACGTCGGCGACCCAGGCGAGCATCAGCAGCGCCGACGCCAGCGCCGCCACACGCATCCACCGATAGCTGCGGACCGCAGCACCGGTCATCGTCGAGGTGGCGCCATAGCGCCAGCGCACCACCGCGGCCACGGGCCAGAAGATTCCCGTGAGCAACAGGACCGCGACCGACGCCTCCATCGCCGGGAGCAGGAACGAGGGGTTCTTGTACCAGGGGGCGGGAAGGTAGACCTCGAACGGCGAGAAGCCATCCTCCGACCACATCGCGACGCGTCCGTCCTGGAGCTTGGCGGCCAGCCGGTCCTGCTCGCCCATGGCGCGCCAGAGCAGGGGGCCGACCTGCCTGAACCGCGTCGGCGTTCCGGTCAGGTCCCTGCTCGGCGAGGCGACGAGATCGTGCCCGCTGTCGGTCGACACCGTGTTGGCGACGAGCAGGTTGAGCAGGGACAGGAAGTTCGTCTCCGGCCGGCGCGAGCTGTAGTAGGTGCCGACGAGCTTCGCCGCGTCCTCCCCCGAAGATGCCTGGACCGGCCCGGACGCGGCCGGGCCCGGGAAGTAGCGATCGGCGAAACCGTGCAGCAGAGCCACCCGGATGGCCTGCCGGCTGTCCGCGTTGCCCGCGCTGTTCAAGGAGATGAAGAAGCCGACGCCGTGGTCGATGAACAGGTCCAGCTCCGAGTGGAACCACGCCGTGTCGCCCTCGTGTCCGATGATGCGGTGGCCGTTGCGGTTGACCTCGTAGAAGCCGAGCAGCATGCGGTCGAGCGAGGGGATGATCGTCAGCGGCGTGTCGTGCATCTCGTGCGCGGTCGCCGCCTGCAGGATGCGCTGGCCCTGGTACTCCCCGTTCTGCAGGTGCGCGATCATGAACCTCGCCATGTCGCTGCCGGTGACGGCCGAACTCCCGGCCGGCGCGAGCGCGATCTCCTCGTAGGGCTTGGGATCCCCGGTGCCGACCTCGTAGCCGTTCGACATCTGCCCCAGCAGCGCCGCGGGAAGCGGCTGGCGGAAGCTCGAGTGATGCATGCCGAGCGGCGCGAAGATGTGCTGCTCGACATACGCGTCGAACGGCTGCCCGGAGGTCCGCTCGACGATGTATCCGGCCAGCGCCGCGCCGAAGTTGGAGTACGCCGGCACCTGTCCCGGCGGGAAGATGCGCGCGGGGATGTCGCGCTTGAGGGCGTCGCCGAGCGAGGGCATCCTGGCGGGCACCGGTGCGATCAGGTTCTTGATGTCCTCCTCGAAGCCGCCGGTGTGGGTCATCAGCTCGCGCATCGTGACCGGCTTGCCCTGGTAGTCGGGTATCTTGAAGTCGAGGTAGGTGTTGACGTCGCGATCGAGATCGATCCTGCCCTGCTCGACCTGCTGCATCACCGCCGTCCAGGTGAAGAGCTTGGACACCGAGCCGGGCCGGAACAGCGTGGCCTCGGGACTGACCGGCGTTCGCTTGGCGACGTCGGCGTAGCCGTAGCCCTTCTGCAGCAGCACCTGGCCGTCCTTGACGACCACCACCACCGCGCCGGCGATGTTCGCGCGCTGCAGCGCATAGGGCAGGAAGCCGTCGAGCCAGGCCTGGACGTCGGCGCTGGTCAGCGAGCTGGTCTGCGACGGCAGCGGGACGGACACGCGGGCTGCCGCGGGAGGTGCGCTGGGCGACACCGTCGGCGCCTGCTGGGCGACGGCGTGCGAGGAGATCCACCCGAGCAGGGCCAGCGTCACGGCAAGCACGTGTGTTCTCTTCATCGACGGCACCTCCAAGCCCTGGCGAGACTGCGAGCGAGCGCGTCGCCGCCCTTGATTTTCACTCTAGGCAAGTTTTTGGATAGACTTCAACAGATTGGAAACAGATCCTCGACCGGGACGACGCGGGCGCCGGGCTGTGCCGGCGAATCTGCCGGAGCGGCGGCATCGGAGGTGTATGGAAGGGCATGGAAGTCCGCCGTCGGCCGCGCCGACTTAGGCGAAACGGCCAATTCTGCGCAATAATGGAAACTTCTTTCACATCCGCTTGACAGCGTCGTCCGCGCGATCATAGCGTCACGAAAAGGACATTCTGTAACGTGACCGCAATCGCCTGACTCAAGGGAAAATGATGCAGCGTTCATGTTTACGTCGCGGAGTGGCGGTCGTGCTCGCTGCGGCCATCAGCACGCAGGTGAGAGCGCAGACGGCACCCTCGCCGCCGCCGCCCGCGGTCGCGGCCGACCGGCAGGCCGGATCGCCGCCGCGCAGCAATCCGTCGAGTCCCGCGAGCCCGGTCGCGGCGCCTTCCGGTTCAGAGACAACGGTGCAGCAGATCGTCGTCACCGCCAACAAGCGACGCGAGCGGCAGCGCGACGTCGCCGACAGCGTCACCGCCATCTCCGGCAGGACGCTGGAGCGCCGCCAGGAGGTCAATCTCCAGGATCTCGCCGCCCAGGTACCGGGACTTTCGCTTGAGGTGGACGACAAGACCCAGGTCCGTATCGTACTTCGGGGACTGAACACCGGCAGCAGCGGCGCCGAGGTCGCGTCCATCCTCGACGACGTGCCGACCAATCCTGCGGCCGCGCAGAACAATGCCGCCATCAACACTCCGAACTTCGACACCTATGATCTGGAGCGCATCGAGGTGCTGCAGGGCCCTCAGGGCACTCTCTACGGCGCCACCGCGGAAGGGGGTCTCGTCAAGTACGTGACCAACGCGCCCAACCTCACGACCTTCTCTGCGGCCGAGGAGTCCGGGGTCGACGGCGTCACCGATGGCGGGATCGGCGGCTCGCTGAAAGGCTTCGTCAACATCCCCCTGATCAAGAACGTCGCGGCCCTGCGCCTGACCGCCTGGAACGAATGGATCCCCGGCTACATCGACAATCCCCAGTCCGACAGGACCAACGCCAACAGCGGTCAGCAGTACGGCTGGCGCGCCTCGCTGCTGGTGGAGCCGACGCAGCAGCTCTATGTCCGCCTAACCGCGCAGCGTCAGACCTTGTTCAGCAACAACACGGACCTGCTCCAGGTCGTGGGTGCCGCGCGCGATCCGATGGCGCCGCCGCCGAACCAGCTCGACATCCTCGACGGGCTCGTCAACAACAGCCGGCTGTCGAACCTCGGCCAGAACGAATCCGCCGTCTACTACGCCGACGTGAACTACGATTTCGGGTGGTCGAACCTGACATCGATCACCGGCTACACCTTCGACAACGTCAGGACGGACGCCGACTTCTCGAACGCCAACGTCGCCGCTGGCCTGGACTTCGCGGACTATTTGAGCGCGAACGCCTACGGGGTGCCCCTCGTCGTCGCCGAGAGGCAGAACTCCAACACCGGCAAGTTCAGCCAGGAGGTACGGCTGACCTCGGATCCGGGGCTCACCGTGTTCGGCCGTAGCTTCGAGTGGCTGGGGGGCGCCTTCTACACGCACGAGAACGAGGCCTTCTCGCAGTTTCTCGACGCCCTGGATGCGACGCGCCTCAGCGTGCTGGCGCCGGCTGCGGGCGGCCTCGGCCTCGACGGCGCCTTGTCCGAGTGGGCGGTGTTCGGCCAGGTGGACTACCACTTTCTGAAGACGTTCGACGTGGCGCTCGGCGGCCGCTTCAGCGGCACTTCGCAGCACTCCCAGGCCATGTACGGGTGCTGCCTCCTGTATGGGCCGTCGGCCTCCCTCGGCGAGATCTACTCGAACGATCACGACGCTCTCTACTCGGTGGCGCCGCGCTGGCGGCCGACCGACGACACCATGCTCTACGGACGCATCGCCACCGGCTACCGGCCGGGAGGACCCAATCTTCCGGTGCCAGGCGTTGCCGGCCTGCCGGACACCTACAATCCCGACCGCACCGTCAACTACGAGGTCGGCGTGCGCCAGGATCTGTTCGACAAGAAGGTCGCCCTCGACGTCACCGGCTTCTACGTCAACTGGAAGAGCGTGCAGGTGCTCTCGACCTTCGACACGCCGGAAGGTCCGTTCAGCGTCAACGGCAACGCGGGCAGCGCGCGCAGCAAGGGCGTGGAATGGACCCTGACCTGGGTGCCGCTGCGCGGCCTGACGCTGAGTGCCGTCGGAGAATATACCGACGCGCGCCTGACCAAGGACGCGCCCGGGCTCGGAGCCTTCCGGGGTGATTACCTGCCCTACGTGCCGGACGTCAGCAACAGCGTGAACGTCGAGTACGACTGGAAGCTTCTCGGTCGCTTTCGCAGCTTCGTGTCCGGAACCTGGAGCTACACGGGCGAACGCTACACCGGCTTCTCGCCGACGACTACCGTCACGGTCTCGCACCTTCAGCTCCCCAGCTACAACACGGGAGCCCTGCGCGCCGGTCTCGACATCGGCCGCTACGGCTTCGAGCTGTTTATCAACAACATCAGCGACAGCCGAGGCATCGCGATCTATGCCAACGACGGCGGCGCGGACGAGACGGGACAGATCACGATCATCCAGCCGCGCACGGTGGGACTGGTCGCTCGGGTCAGGATCTGAGGCGGCTGCCGGCCGCGGTTCGCAGATCCAGCCGCTTCGGCTTGAGCCGTCCGGGAGGTTGCTGCAGCGGCTCGTGGCCGACAGCTCTGAGGGCGTCCTCCCGACCGCCGCCACTTACGATGGGACACGAGGACGCGGAGCGCCGCACTTCCGATCAGATCGTAACCCGCGGGTAATCTATCTGGGTGAAGCTGACGCATGGAGATCCATGGGGTCGGCAACCCGGGCATGTTCGCCAAGTCGAGGTACCGTCTGCAAAGCCACGCACGGCGAGTAGCGATCCTCGCGGCACTTCTTCTGACGGCTCAGCTTGTGACTGCCCGGCACGCCTTCGCCCAGTTCACGAGGTTCCAGGCCTATACGGAGGAGCAGGGCCTCGGGAACGTCTACGTCACCTCGCTTGCCCAGGATGCGGACGGCTACGTCCTGCTCGGGACGCAGGGCGGCCTGTATCAGGCGGAAGGTCCGAGCACGGTCGCCGCAGTCAAGGCCGGAGGGCTGCCGCGCGCCAGTTGGATCATCCAGCTCACGACCGATCGCGCCGGCCGCGTCTGGGCGGTCACGACCGAGGGATTGTTCGTTCGCTTCGGCTCGACGTTCAGCAGGGTCGACACGGGTCCGGCCTCGTTCGCCACCGGCTTGAACCATGTCATGGTCGTCGATGGCTCGAGCGTCGTGGTCGTCTCCAACGGCACCCTGCTCCGCGCGCGGGTCGGCGCGCATGACGTAGGTGCGTTTCACCCGATGCTCGAGGCCTCGACGCTGGCGGCGACACCCGGTCTGGCCAAGGCGCGCTTCGTGGCCCCTGACGTTGGCGGCGGCCTGCTGGTCGGGTGCGGCCCTGCGATCTGCCTCATCGACGCGGGACGTGTGGCTCGTCTGGACGCCGCCGACGGCCTTCCTCCGGACGCCTGGCAGGTGGCGTTGCGGGCGGCGGACGGCACGCTCTGGACTCGCAGCCTCGACCGCCTGGCTTGGCGAAAGCCGGGCGAGGCGATGTTCCATGTCGTGGCCGTGCCGGGACAACGCGGCTATTTCGCCGGCAACCCGGGGCAACTCGGCCTGGTCTCGGACGGGGGCGGCGTCCTCACGCAGGGGGCATCCGGTCTGCTCGATTGGGATGGAACGGCTTGGCGCGGCTACTCCCACCATGAAGGAGGACTGCCGACCAGCGCAGTCCAGTCGTTCGGCTTTGACCGCGAGGGATCGCTCTGGGTCGGCAGCTCGGGCTACGGCGCCTTCCGAAGCCTGGGCCTGGGTGAATGGGAGCACTGGACCACCGATGACGGCCTGCCCAGCAACACCGTCTGGTCGATGGCGCGCCTGGACGACGGACGGCTGTGGGTCGCCACCGAGGACGGGACCGCGCCGCTCGGCGACAAGCCCGACCTGATCCCCGGCAGCGACTACGCCGTTGCCGCGACCAGAGGCGGTCGGTTGTGGGTCGCGCCGATAGGTGCACCTCTCGTCCGCCTCGACCACCGGACCGGACGAACCGAGCGCTTCCCGTCCGTCGGCAAAGTCTTCACCGCCGCCGTGGACCGCGAGGACCGGCTCTGGTTGTGCACCCGGATGGGGCTCTTCGTGGTGGAGGACGCCGATGCGCCGGCCTCCGCCATCAACCCCCGCCTCGCGCTCTCCCAGACGAGGATGCAGGTGCTGACCGATCCCTCGGGCGAAGCCTGGATCGTCGGACAAGAGGGGGTATTCCGCCGCGACACCTCCGGTCGTTTCGTGAGGGTGGTCGCGGCCTCGTTGCTGCGAGGCCAGCCGAACGACGCGGCGTTCTCGCCAGGAGGCGATCTCTGGGTGGCGACCGAGAGTGCCGGCGTGCTCCGGTTCCGGCTGGATGGCACGCAGGCCGTCATCCTCCCGAGCCTCGCCGCGCCGGAGATCGGTTCCGACGCGGTCCTCCACCTGCACCGCGACCGCCGCGGCTGGATCTGGGTCGGCACGGACCACGGCATCGATGCCTTCGACGGGCGGTCGTGGCGCAGGTTCGACAGCACCAGCGGTCCGATCACCGACGACCTCGACGAGTGGTCCGTGCACGAGGATGCCGACGGCTCCATGTGGTTCGGCACGACCCACGGGCTGTCACACCTGATCGATCCGCAGAGGACTGCCTCGAACCCGGTACCCCATCCCCGGATCACCCAGGTGCGTCTCGGCGTCAGCGCCTTGCCGCTCACGCCGAAGATGACCGTCGACTGGAGCAGCGCGCCGCTCGTGGTCCGCTTCGTCGATCTCGACTACTCGCTCGGCCGCATCGCATTCCGCTACCGCTTGCGCGGGCTCGACGCCGACTGGACCGAAACGACCGGGCGCGAAGTGCGGTACGCGTCCCTCCCGGCGGGGGACCTCGGTTTCGAGCTGGTGGCGGTCGACAGGCTGCACGGCACGACCTCGGCGTCCATCGGGTTCACGATACACGTCCGAGCACCCTGGTGGCGGCGCTGGTGGTTCTACGCGTCGTGCGCCATCGGCGGCATCCTGCTGATCGGCGGCGCGTGGCAGGCGCGGGTGCGGCTGCTGGTGCAACAGCGGCGGCGCCTGGAGGAGGTCGTCACCGCGCGAACTGCCGAGATCGAGCAGGCGAGGCGGGAACTGCAGCGGCGGTCCATGCTGGAACGCCAGCAGCTCGAAGGCGAGCAGCGACGCCTGGAAGACATGGTGGCGATGCGCACGGCCGAGATCGAGCAGGCCGGGCGCGAACTGCTGCGGCTTGCCATGTCCGACGCCCTCACCAGCCTGGCGAACCGGAGGGCGATCATGGAAACGCTTGAAGCCGCCATCTCGCATGCGCTCGCCTTCGGTGCACCCCTCGCGGTGCTCATCTGCGACTTGGACCACTTCAAGCGGATAAACGACGAGTTCGGCCACTTGACCGGCGACTCCGTGCTGGCCACCTTCGGAAGCAGGTTGAAGGCCGCCATGACGGCATCCGAAGCGGCAGGACGCTACGGCGGCGAGGAATTTCTGATCGTCCTGCCCGGGCCGTCCGATCCGGTGAAACGGAGGGTCGCCGCGATCCGTTCGGCGCTCTGCACGGAGCCGTATCGGTTCGGCGATACGGACCGCAAGGTCACCTTCAGCGGCGGTCTGGCGTTCCTCGAGCGCGACGACACGGCCTTGACGCTCATCGCGCGGGCCGATGCCGCCCTCTACCAGGCAAAGGGATATGGCCGGGACCGCATCGAGCAGGCGTGCCCCGAGCCGGCGGCCGTCCGTGCCTCGCCCCAAGATGCACAGCAGCGCAGCCCCGCGCGCCATGAGCTCGGATGAGGCAGCGTCACGGCCGCCGTAGCGTGGGCGGCGACCCGCTTCGCGTCGAAGCTCGGCACGCGGCGGGCGCGTCGGGGCGCCAGCGAGTGACACATCGGGCGCGAGCCGATAAAATTCCGGTATAGAAACGGTGCACTTCGAGGAGAAGGCACGTGAAGCCACCTGGACCGGAAGCCGACATACGATCCGGATCCGCCGAGGATGAACCGGCGACGGGACGGTCGAGGGATGCGGCCGGGGTGGAGACCGGGATCCTCGACGAGAGGGTCAGGACCGTGTTGCTGCAACTTCCTGCCACCGTGCTCGTGACGGCGGTGAACGCGTCGCTGATGACCGCCGTGCTCATAGCCACCGAACACGATCACCGCGCCTATGGCTGGCTGGCGGCGGTCCTGCTGACGGCAATGCTTCGCCTCGCTGCGTGGTGGACCTATCGACGTGAGGCCCCGGGGCTCGGGCGTGCCGGGTGGTGGGCCAAGCTCAGCGTATGCGGCGCTCTCGCCTCCGGGTTGCTCTGGGGCGGCGGCGCGGTCGTGCTGTTGCCGCGGGCCGAGACCTATCAGCTGTTCTGGGTGTTCCTGATCGGCGGCATGTGCGCCGGCGCCGCCGCCCAGCATTCCGCGCACCTGCCGACTGCGCTCGCCTATATCGTGCCGGCCGCCCTGCCGCTCGCGGTCCGCTTCGCCCTCGAGGGTTCGGCGCGCGGAGCGGCCTCCGGAGCGATGATCCTCGTGTTCCTCGGCGCGCTGACGGCGACCGGTCGCCGGTCGAGCCTGCAGTTCGGCGAGCTGCTTCGGCTGCAGCTCGCTCTTGCCCGGCGAACCGGCGATCTCGACGCCAGCAACGACAGGCTGCGGCGGGAGATGGCCGAGCATCGCGCGACCGAGGCGACGCTCCGCCAGGCGCAGAAGATGGAGGCGATGGGACAGCTCACGGGTGGGATCGCGCACGACTTCAACAACCTGCTCACGGCGGTGCTCGGGAGCCTCGAGCTGCTTCGCAAGCGTGTTCCGGCCGACGACGCCCGTACGGCGCGCCTGCTCGACAACGCCGTGCAGGGAGCGCAGCGGGGTGCCACGCTGACACAGCGCCTGCTCGCCTTCGGTCGGCGCCAGGCCCTGACCCCGGAGCGCGTCGACGTCCCGGCCCTGGTGCGGGCGATGTCCGACCTCCTGCGCAGCTCGGTCGGCGAAGTGCGGATCGAGACGCGGTTCCCGATATCCGTGGCGCCGGCGCACGTGGACGCCAACCAGCTGGAGCTCGCGCTGCTCAATCTCGCCGTCAACGCGCGCGATGCCATGCCTAAGGGCGGCACGCTCACCATCGCGGCGCGCGAGGAGCAGGTGGGCTCGGACGGACGCGGCAGGCTGGCTCCGGGCAGCTACGTGGTCCTCGGCGTCACCGACACCGGCGAAGGCATGGACGAGGCCACGCTGGCCCAGGCGACGGAGCCGTTCTTCACCACCAAGGCGACCGGCAAGGGCACCGGCCTGGGCCTGTCGATGGTGTATGGCATGGCCATCCAGTCCGGTGGCCAGCTCGTGCTGCACAGCCGACCGGGAGAGGGCACCACCGTCGAGCTGTGGCTGCCACGAGCCGAGGCTGCGTCGGTGCTTCCGCCCGCTTTGCCTGCGGCCCAGGTGACACCCGATCGCCGCTCCGATCGCCGCCGTATCGTGCTGCTGGTCGACGACGATCCGCTGGTGCTGGCGAGCCTTGGGGCCATGCTGGAGGACCTCGGTCATACGACGGTCGAAGCCGGATCGGGGCGGCAGGCGCTGGAGATCCTGCGCGGCGGCACGGAGATCGACCTGGTGATCACCGACTACGCCATGCCCGAGATGACGGGGCTTCAGCTTGCCGAGGCGCTCGGACGGCTTCGACCCGAGCTGCCCGTGCTGCTCGCGACCGGCTACATGGAGTCGCTGGGACCGATCGCCTCCGGGCCGGCTCCTCTCGTCAAGCCGTTCGCAAGCAGCGCGCTGGCTCAAGCCATCGAGGACTGCTTCGATCGGGAGCCTCCGACGGCCGCGCGGATCTTCCCGTTCGTTCCGCGCTGAGGCGCATCCCGCACGGGACCGCACCGGCCGATCAGGTCGTTGACAGCATCCGCGGTGTGCAATCAACATCGTATGATCGAGAAACGACAGCCTCGCGCGCCGCACCGACCCGAGCACTCCGTTCCAGCGGAGCCGCGTAACGAATCCTCCCTGATCGACAGTCGAGGCAGACCGTCATGGACGCTGACAGCCAGGATCACGTGAAGATCGCTCGCGACGAGATGGCGCTCCCGGCTGCCGGCTCGACCGACGCGGCCTGGCTCGGGCGTCCGACGCCTCGACGGCACGCAGACCTCCCGCAGCTCCGGCTCGGCGAGGCGGACCGCGACCGGGCAGCCGACGAGCATGAGCGTCACGATGATCCGAACCGGCACCCCGACAACGAGGAAGAGCAGAACGGCGACAGAGCGGGAGAGGACAAGAAGTCCGAAGGCGACGCGAAGGACGACGAGAGCGGCGGCAGGAAGAAGCGCTGGCCGATCGTCATCCTGGTCGTCGTGACCGTGCTCGTGATCATCGGCGCGATCGTCTGGTGGTTCCTGACTCGCAACCAGCAGAGCACGGACGACGCCTATACGGAGGGCAACGCGGTCAGCATCGCGCCGCAGGTTTCCGGCTACGTCGTCGAGCGGCGCGTCGATGACAACACGTTCGTCCATGCCGGCGACCTGATGCTGCGGATCGACCCGCGCCAGTACATCGATGCCCGCGACCAGGCGCGCGCCAACCTCGACCTGGCCCGAGCCCAGCTCGCCGATGCGCAGATCGGGCTGGAGATCGCCCGCGTGCGCTATCCGGCCGACAAGCAGCAATCGGAGGCACAGCTGGAGCAGGCGCGCGCCAACCTGGTCAACGCGACGCATGAGTTTCGTCGGCAGCGCACGGTCGACCAGCGCGCCACGGCGCAGACCACCGTGGATCAGGCGACGGCGCAGTTCGTGTCCGCCCAGGCCAACACCAAGCAGATCGAGGCCGAGTTGCGGGTCTCCTCCCTGGTGGGCCCGAACATCGCCAGCACCGAGAGCACGCTCAAGCAGCGGCGGGCGCAGGTCGAGCAGGCGGAGGCCAGCCTCTCGCAGGCGGAGCTCAACCTGTCCTACACCGAGATACGCGCACCGTTCGACGGCAAGGTCACCCGCCGCAACGTGGATCTCGGCACCTACCTGCAGCCCGGGCAGCAGGTGTTCTACGTGACCTCGCCGGTCACCTGGGTCGTCGCGAACTTCAAGGAGACCCAGCTGAACCGTATGCGGGCCGGCCAGCACGTGACCATACACGTGGACGCCTATCCGGGGTTGAAGCTGCACGGGCACGTCGAGAGCTTCCAGCAGGGCGCCGGCGCCCGCTTCACCACCTTCCCGTCGGAGAACGCGACCGGGAACTACGTCAAGATCGTGCGTCGGCTGCCGGTCAAGATCCTGATCGACGACGGCGTCGACCCGCGCCAGGGCCTGCCGCTCGGGCTGTCCGTCGAGCCGACGGTGGAGCTGCGATGAGCGGCAGCGGGGGCGGCCGCAAGCCGAACCTCTACCTGATCGCGATCGTGGTGACCCTGGCCGCGTTCATGGAGGTGGTGGACACCACCATCGTCAACGTCTCGCTGCCCTATATCGGCGGCACGCTGGCGGTCAGCACCGACAACGCGGCGTGGACCTTGACCACCTATCTGGTCGCGAACGGGGTCACGCTGACCATCTCCACCTCGCTCAGCCAGCATCTCGGGCGCAGGAGGTACTTCCTCATCTCGATCGCGGGCTTCACGGCGATGTCGCTCGCCTGCGGCCTGTCCACGAACTTCCTCGAGTTGCTGCTGTTCCGGGCGCTGCAGGGCCTGTTCGGCGGCGGGCTGCAGCCGATGCAGCAGGAGATCATTCTTGATACGTTCCCGCCCGGGCAGCGCCAGCAGGCGCTCTCGATCACGGCGGTCGCGACCATCATCGCCCCCGTGGTGGGACCGCTGCTCGGCGGCTACCTCACCTTCGACACCAGCTGGCACTGGATCTTCCTGATCAACGTGCCGGTCGGCATCCTGACGATCTTCGGCGTGCTGCAGTTCGTCGAGGATCCGCCGGACATGGCCGAGCGGAAGCGCCATGCGCCGCGGTTCGACTGGATCGGCACGATCCTGATCGCGCTCGCACTCGGCTGCATGGAGCTGGGCGCGGACCGCGGCGAGGATTACGACTGGCTCGCCTCGGACTTCATACGCGTCATGTTCGCCCTGTCCGTCATCGGCTACGTGGGCGGCACGTTCTACCTGCTCTACGCTCGAAATCCGGTCGTCAACCTGCGCGTGTTCAAGGACCGCAACTTCGCGCTGTCCTGGTACTCCATGGCGATGATGGGCTTCGTGCTGTACGCGAGCTCCATCATCATGCCGCTGTTCGCCCAGGACGTGCTCGGCTACAATCCGGTCCTGGCCGGCTGGGTGCTGGCCCCTGGCGCCTTCATCCTGTGCCTGATGATCCCGATGGTCGGCCAGGTGATGAACGTCGTGCCGGTCAAATGGGTCATCCTGTGCGGCGGGCTGGCACTCGGGGCCTCCTGCTACTACTCGATGGACCTCGTCCCGGATCTCGACTTCTACCACGTGACCCTGTTCCGCAGCGCGCAGACGGCCGCACTCGCCCTGCTCTTCGTGCCGCTCAGCGCCAGTGCCTACTCCACCATACCTCCGGAGCTGAAGGGAGACGCGGCGAGCCTGTTCACCATGGCGCGCAACGTCTATGGCGGCGTCGGCATCTCCATCGGCAACGCGCTGGTCACCGACCACCAGCAGATCAGGCAGGCCCACCTCGTCCAGAACCTCGACCCGACCAACCAGCCCTACAACGTGCTGCTGCAACAGGTGCAGCAGGCCGCCGTGAGCTACGGCAGCGCTGCGGCGCAGGCGGTGCAGCAGGCGCCGGGCCAGGTGTTCCAGTTGCTGGAGAGCCAGAGCTCGACGCTGGCCTACATCGACGTGTTCTTCATCGCGGCACTGATGTCGCTGAGCATCGCGGTGGCCGCCGTCTTCATGTCCAACGTGACCACGGGTTCGAGCGCCGAAGGGGGATGAGGCGCCGCGCGTCCCAGGAGGGCCGTGTCGATGACACACCGTTTACTTCCGGCCCCGAGTGCCTGATGATCGCCCCAACAGGGCTCGCAAAGAGCCTGCGGCGTGGGAGGAAGCGATGAAGCGGCGTGACACCTTGAAGGGGCTGGTTGCGGCGTCCGCGATCGGGGTTGCCGGCTGGCCGCGCGGCGTCCGCGCCGCGGACGCGCAGATGGTGACGGTCGCGAAGATCATCGGCATCCCCTGGTTCAACCTGGTGGGTCAGGGCATCACCGAGGGCGGCAAGAAGTTCGACCTCGACGCGACCATGATCGGTCCGGCGCATGTCGATCCGGCGCAGCAGGTCTCCATGGTCGAGGACCTGATCGCCAAGAAGGTCCAGGTGATCGGCCTGATCCCGCTGGACGTGAAGGTGCTCGGCCCGGTGCTGCAGCGCGCGCAGGATGCCGGCATCATCGTCGTCACCCAGGAGGGCCCGAACCAGGACAACCGCACCTGGGACGTCGAGATGATCGACAGCACGGCGTTCGGCGAGACGCAGATGAAGGCGCTCGCCGGCTTCATGGGCGGCAAGGGCGACTACATCCTGATGGTGGGCACGCTGACCACGCCGCTGCACAACAAGTGGGCCGACGCCGCGATCGCCTACCAGCAGGCGCACTTCCCGGGCATGAAGCTCGCGACCTCCCGCTTTCCAGGGGCTGACGAGGTCGACACCGCCGAGCAGGTGATGCGCAACGTGCTGCAGGCCTATCCCGACGTGCGCGGCGTGATCGGCTTCGGCTCGAACGGCGCGATCGGCGCCGGCAACGTGCTGCACCAGCGGCACCTGCAGAACAAGATCGCGGTGCTCGGCACGGCGATTCCCTCCCAGGTGAAGCCGCTGCTGATGAACGGGTCGGTCCGCGAATGCTTCGTCTGGAGCCCGAAGGATGCGGGCTACGCGATGGTGGCCGTCGCCAGCCTCGCCCTGAAGAAGGCCGCGTTCCAGGACGGCATGGAGATCCCCGGGCTCGGCAAGGCCCGTGTGGATGTGCCCGGCAAGCTGATCAGCGTCGACCGCACGCTGACGATCAACAAGCAGACCGTCGACGGTCTGATCGCCCAGGGGCTCTAGCGTCCGGCGCAGGCGTCGGGTTCGGCCGATGGGCAGCTTCCTCGAGCTGCGCGCGATCTCGAAGCGCTTCGGCGGCGTTGCGGCACTCGACCGCGTCGACCTCGCCGTCGAGGTCGGCGAGATCCACTGCATCGCCGGCGAGAACGGGTCGGGCAAGTCGACACTGATCAAGATCATCTCGGGCGTGCAGCCGCCCGAGCCGGGCGGCGAGATCGCGATCCTCGGCGAGGCGGTGCACCACCTGACGCCGGCGGACAGCATCCGCCGCGGCATCCAGGTGATCTACCAGGACCTGTCGCTGTTCACCAACCTGACGGTGGCGGAGAACGTCGCCGTCGGGCTCAATCGCGGCCTGCACCTGGTCCGACGCCGTGCCATGCGCGAGACCGCGGCGGCGGCGATCGCGCGGATCGGGGTGTCGCTCGATCTCGACGCGTTCGTCGCCGACCTGCCGATCGCGCAGCGGCAGCTGGTCGCGATCTGCCGCGCCATGGCGGCCGACGCCAGGCTCGTGATCATGGACGAGCCGACCGCATCGCTCACCCGGCGCGAGGTCGACGCGCTGCTGGCGCTGGCAATCGCGCTCAAGCGGCGCGGCATCGCGGTGATGTTCGTCAGCCACCGTCTCGACGAGGTGCTCGAGATCGCCGACCGCGTCACCGTGCTGCGCAACGGCGAGAGGGTGGGCACGTACGACGCGTCCGGAATGACCGGCGACCGCCTCGGCGAGCTCATGACCGGCAAGACCTTCGCCTACAAGACACGCGACGCCGCGCGCGCGCTCGGTCCCCCGGTGCTCTCCGTCAGGCGCCTGTCGCGTACCGGCGACTACCGCGACATCGATCTCGAGGTGCGGGCGGGCGAAATCGTCGGCATCACCGGGCGGCTGGGTTCCGGCCGCACCGAGCTCGCGCTGTCGCTGTTCGGGATGAACCCGCCCGACGAGGGCGAGGTCCGGGTGCGTGGCGAGACGCTGTCGCACCACGACACCAGCGAGGCGATCAGGCGGGGCATCGCCTACGTGTCGGAGGACCGGCTGTCGCTCGGCCTGGTGATGCAGCAATCGATCGCCGACAACATCACGCTCTCGGTGCTCGACCGGCTGCGCGCGCGCTTCGGGCTGATCCCGTCGGTGCGGCGGGCGGCGACGGTCGAGCACGGAATCCGCGAGCTCGGCATCAAGACCGCCGACCCGGGGCACGCCGTGCGCACGCTGTCGGGCGGCAATCAGCAGCGCGTGGTGCTGGCGAAATGGCTGGCGACGCATCCGAGCCTGCTCATCCTCGACAGCCCGACGGTGGGCGTCGATATCGGCGCCAAGAACGGGATCTACGCGATCGTGCACGCCCTCGCGGCCGACGGTCTCGCGGTTATCATGATCTCCGACGAGATCCCCGAAGTGTTCTACCACGCCGACCGGGTCCTGGTCATGCGCGAGGGCGTCGTGACCGGCGAGATCGTGCCGTCGGCGAGCTCCGAGGACGCGCTGCGGCAGCTGGTCGATGCTTAGGGCGTTCCGCCGCACGCACGAGTTCCGTCTGCTTGTCGTCGCGGCGCTGCTGGTGGTCGCGCTCTCGCTCGCCAGCCCGCGTTTCCTGAAGCCGCAGAACATCCTCGACCTGCTGACCGCGTCCTCGTTCGCCGGGATGTGCGCCGCCGGCCTGCTCGTGGTGCTGATCTCGGGCGGGATCGACATCTCGTTCACCGCGATCGCGTCGGTGGCCCAGTACGTGGCGATGGTGCTGGTGATACGGTGGCACGGCGGGTGGCCGCTGCTGCTCGTGCTCGGGCTCGGCTCCGGCCTGCTGCTCGGCCTGCTCAACGCGGTGCTGATCAGCACGCTCAGGCTGTCCAGCATCATCGTGTCGATCGCGATGCTGAACGTCTATTTCGGCCTGCTGATGTTCCTGAGCCGCGGCAACCAGCTGTTCGACCTGCCGCAGTGGTTCCTCGATGCGTTCTCCTGGGTCGTCTACACCGACCGGGCGCAGAACCCCTACGTGCTGAACGCGCAGATCATCGGACTGGTGCTCTGCTTCTCGACCTCGTGGCTGCTGCTGAACCGGACCAGCATCGGCCGGCAGATCTACGCGCTCGGCGGCAACGCCGAGGCAGCGGCGCGGGTCGGCTTCAACGCGTTCCGGCTGAACCTCGTCGTCTACGGCTACATGGGCCTGGTCTCCGGCCTCGCCTCGCTGGTGCAGGGCCAGCTCGCGCAATCGATCGCGCCGAACGTGCTGGTCGGCCGCGAGCTGAACGTGCTCGCCGCGGTCGTGCTGGGGGGGGCCAGCCTCACCGGCGGACAGGGTTCGGTGCTCGGCATGATCCTCGGTGTCGCGGTGCTCGCGATCATGGAGAACGGCCTCATCCTGGTCGGCGTCTCGTCGTACTGGACGCAGTTCTTCGACGGCGCCGTCATCCTCGTCGCGGTGTCGACGATCTCGTGGGAGCGGCGCCGCCAGCGCGCCGCCATGCGTCGCGTGATCGCGGCCGTCCCCTCATGAGTGAGGCACCCCTGCGCGGTCCCGCGGCCCCGGGCCTGCCGTCGCGCGCGACGCCTCTCGCGGCCCTCCTGGCCAGCCGGGTCAGCGGCACCAACCGAAGGCTGCTGCTGCTGCTGTTCCTGCTCGTGGTGCTGTTCGGCGGCCTCGTCGGCGGCAACCTGTTCACCCCGGGCTCGCTGCGCGCCATGGCGCTCCAGGTCCCGCAGCTCGGCCTGCTGTCGCTGGCGATGATGGTGGCGCTTCTCTCCGGCGGCCTCGACCTCTCGATCATCGCGGTCGCCGATTTCAGCGCGCTGGCCTCGGGATACCTGCTGCTCGACGTGATCCCCTCGGGACCGTCCGCGCTCGCCGTGCCGTGCCAGGTCGCGGCCCTCCTCGTCGGCCTGCTGATCGCGACGCTGATCGGCACGCTGAACGGTCTCGTCATCGGGTTCCTCGACGTCTCGCCGATCCTGACCACGCTCGGCACGATGACGATGATCAAGGGCCTCAGCGTCGGCCTGACGCATGGCGGCGTGATCTCGGGCTTCCCGCCGCTGGTGCTGTTCCTCGGCAACGCCAGCATCCTCGGCGTGCCGGTGGCGCTCATCGTGCTCCTGCTCGTGGCGCTGCCGGTCGCGGTGGTGCTCAACCGCTCGCCGTTCGGCAACCTCGTGGCGATGATCGGCTCCAACGCCTCGGCGGTGCGCTATTCCGGCATCGACACGCGCTGGCTGCTGGTGCGGATCTACGCGTTGTCGGGGCTGCTCGCCGGGATGGCGGGCGTGATCATGATGTCCCGCTTCAACTCGGCGAACGCCAGCTACGGCGAGAGCTTCCTCCTCGTCACTGTGCTGGCCGGCGTGCTCGGCGGGATCGACCCGATGGGTGGCTTCGGCAAGGTCAGCGGGCTGCTGATCGCGCTCGCGATCCTGCAGCTGATCTCGACCTCGTTCAACCTGCTCGGCTTCAGCGAGTTCCTGACGCTGACGATCTGGGGCGCCACCCTGGTCGCGGTGGCGGCGGTGGAGCTGCTGCGGCGCCGGCTGCCGTCCTGGGCACGCCGCCCGGCAAGACGCGAAGGCAGACCGTGATGAACGACCCCGGTTTCGGCGCCTGGACGCGATCCGCCTGCCGCGAGCTCGAGGCGATCGCCGACGCGGTCGATGCGGACGCCTTCGACAGCCTGGTCGGGGAGCTGCGCACGGCACGGCGGATCGCGCTGCACGCGCTCGGCCGCGAGGGGCTGATGATGCGCGCGCTGGCGATGCGCCTGTTCCATCTCGGCCTTCCGGTCCACGTCGTCGGCGACATGACCACGCCGCCGCTGCTGGCCGGCCTGTCGCCCGGCGGCCTGTCGATGACGGTG
>CAXTOC010000016.1:0-20228 GCA_964245725.1 uncultured Acetobacteraceae bacterium
CGCCCACTCGAAGCCGTCCCAGCCGACCACCGCCGCAAGCCCGGAGCCCGCGCTCTCGGCGGCTTGAACCGGCGGATGTCGGGAGGCGGGCGTCAGACGGTGAACTGCTCGACGATGATCCGCTCCGACAGGCTCTGGTCCGGATCGAACAACACCGTCGTGCCGAGGCTGCGGTCCTCGCTGACCGCAACCGACACCACGTCGCGCACCTCGGTGAAGTCCGCCACCGCCGCGACCGGTCGCTTGTCGCCCTCCAGGATGTGAAACTCGACGTCGGCGGAACTCGGTAGCAGCGCGCCGCGCCAGCGGCGCGGCCTGAACGCGCTGATCGGCGTGAGCGGCAGCAGGTTGGCCGAGAGCGGCACGATCGGACCGTGCGCCGACAGGTTGTAGGCGGTCGAGCCGGCGGGCGTGGAGACCAG
This sequence comes from uncultured Acetobacteraceae bacterium, assembly GCA_964245725.1. GTDB lineage: Bacteria > Pseudomonadota > Alphaproteobacteria > Acetobacterales > Acetobacteraceae > Lichenicoccus. Next base: position 423 of record CAXTOC010000016.1, read on the forward strand.
GATCCCGTCGCAGACCAGCTCGGGTAGTCGTACCCGGCCGTCGACGAGAATCCTTACCTTGGCAGCCTGACGGGTCTGCCGGAACAGGAACACGTCGTTCAGCGCCAAGGCCTCTTCGACCAGGCCCGACTGGGTGACCGCGTGCATCCGCAACGGGTGCAGCACCGCGCCCTGCGAGCGCACCAGCCGCTCCGGCAGGTCTTCCTCCAGCAGCGGGTTCATCAGGAAACCGACGGAGCCGCAATTGATCCCGTAGACCGGCGTGCCGGCCAGCAGGACCGTGTGCAGGGTCTCGAGCATGAAGCCGTCGCCGCCGAGGCACACCACGACTTCGGCCTGCTCGACCGGCACGTTGCCGTAGCGGGCCTCGAATCGCCTCAGGCCCTCCTGGGCCAGGGCGTTCGGGGCTGCCGCGAAGGCGATCCGGCTCAGCGAGGTGCCCGGCGGCCAGACCGGGCTCGGCGCGCTCTGCACCTGATCGATCGAGAGGCCGCCGAGATCGATCGCGCGGCCCACCAGCGCCTCGTCGGCAGCCTCTCCGTCCGGCATCCAGGCTTCCGTCAAGACAGACGCCGGTGATCCAGCACCGGCATCCCGGCGCGTACGCGTTCGCCATACGAAGGATCCAGCGTTCCCGTGGCCCACCCGATGCCCGCCGAGGCTCGCGCCACCACCGTGCCCCACGGATCGATCAGCATCGAGTTGCCGAAGGTGAGGCGCGGCACGCCGCGGCCGTCCAGATGCTGACCACAAGTCGCCGAGGCGGCCACCCAGCACTGTGTCTCGATGGCCCGGGCACGCAGCAGGGTTTCCCAGTGTGCCTGGCCGGTCTCGGCGGTGAACGCCGCCGGCAACGTGATCAGTGATGCGCCGGCACGGCGGAGCTCCAGGAACAGCTCGGGGAAGCGAACATCATAGCAGATCGCGAGGCCGGCCCGGATGGACCCGAGGGGGATGGTGACCACGGCATCCCCGGCGGTGAAGAGGTCGCTCTCGCGATAAGCCTCTCCGTTCGGGGTGACCACGTCGAACAAGTGGATCTTCCGGTAACGCGCCAGCTCCTGTCCGTCCGGCGCGAAGACGACGGAGGTGTTGCTGATCCGCTCGCCCGTGCGCTCGCCGATCGAGCCGCCATGCACGAATATCCCGGCCTCCAGCGCCAAGCCTCGCAGCAGCGCGTAGGCGTCGCCGCCGGCATCGAGCTCGCCCGCAGCGGGCAGCCTCTCGGCCGCCGAAAGCTTGTTATCCCTGCTGCCGCCGAGGCAGGTCCACATTTCCGGCAACACGACCAGATCCGGTCGATCGGCTCGCACCGCCGACATCACCAGACGTCGCGCCTGCACCAGGTTCTCGCTCTTGTCCGCGCCGGGAGACATCTGGATGACGCTTATCCTCAAGCACGTGCTCCGTGTAAGGGGCCGTCGATCCGGATGGAGCTGTCACAGTATCCGCCGTCAGCGTGGCTTCGCCCCTGTGGCGCGGTCGGCTGCCGAGCCCTGCGGAATGAGCCGCAGCAGCTCGTCGGGGACGGGCTCATCCAGTGCCCTGTCATACAGGTGCTGCAGCTCGGTTTGCAACCACGTCTCGAAAAGGAGGGCGGCGCAACCGGAGGCGCGGATCGGAGTCATGTCAGCCATCACAGTAACGAAGCGCCCTGGTCACGCCAAGGTTGCATCCTGCCTTCGTTGACCACCCGGCGGACGCGGGAATTCTCGTCAAGCTACTGCTTTCGCAAGCCAGAGGCGACCCGCTCCACGTCCGAGACCGATGGCGCGTTCGGATGACGCGCCGCGACCGGAACCTGCCTGCGGATGGCGTCGCCGACGCTCTGGTCCCTCCTGATGATCCCCGCCAGCGGCGGAGTCCTGCCGAGAAAGTTGCCGCAGGCCCTGGCGAGGGTGGCATAGGCGCGTTCGCCGCTGCCGACGCTGCTCGCCTGATTGATGATGATGCGCGCATCCGTCGCCAGGCCGTCGTCGTCGGCGAGCACCTGGCGATCCCGCGCATGCAGCTTCAGCACGGCGTAGGCGTCGGTCAGGGCGGTAGGCTCGTCGGTGGTGACGACGAGGAGCGTGTCGGCCCACGCGGCGAGCCGGCGGGTCACGCGGTCGATGCCGGCGCCGAGATCGAGCAGCAGCGTGTCGTAGGCCGAGAGCTCGCGCAGCTCGGTCAGCATCGCGTCCAGCGCCGGCACGGTGAGGCTGGACAGCACCGACGCGCCGGAGCGTCCGGGCAGGATGCCGAAGCCCGGACCCGCGCCGTCGGGACCGGCGTAGGCGGTGATCGCATCCGCCGGCTGGAGTCGTCCCGACGCCACGTCGGACAGGTCACGAGCCGGCGTCAGCCCGAGCTGGATGTCGATGTTGGCGAGGCCGAAATCGCCGTCGAACAGCAACACCCGCGCGCCCCGCGTGGCCAGGATGTGCGCCAGCGTGATGGACAGCCAGGTCTTGCCCACACCCCCCTTACCGGAGGCGATCGCGATCACGTGTCCCGCCTCCGCCCTGATCGAGGAGTGGGGCAGGCCGGTGAGGACGGTGGTCATGGACAGGCGCTCACGAGCTGGATGCAGCGCGTCGCTGCGCCGCGATGTGACGAGGCAGGGCGGAGTCTCCCGAAGCCGCGGCCGCCCCGCCTGCACGCTGCAGCCGCACCGCGAGGAACGCCGGCGTCAACGACACCAGGCCGTCGGCGGCGCCGCTGCCGACTCCGGCTTCGGACAGCGTCAGCCCGGCCGCGGCGGCGGCGCAGAGAACGCCACCCAGCCGTCGCGAAGGGTCGGTGCGCGTGGCGACCAGCGTCCGGGCACCCAGGCCGGCATGCGCGCGCGCGATCTCCTGCGCCTCGTTGGCGTCGAGGCCGCACGGCAGGACCAGCGCCATGGCCGCGCCGGACGCCGCGAGCAGGCCCTGCAACGTCTCCGCCTGAGCCGGATCCTCCAGTTCGAGACCCGGCGCATCGATCAGCACCGGCTGCCCCGGCTCCCTGCGCGCCAGCGCCCGGTCCAGCATCTGAGGCGTGCTCGCCGCCACCAGGGTGAGGCCAAGCAGGCGGGTGAAGGCGGCGAGCTGCTCGATGGCGCCCGCGCGCTTCCCATCAGCAGTGATGACCATGGGCTGCTGTCCGGCCAGCACCAGGCGTGTCGCCAGACGGGCCACGGTCAGCGTCTTGCCGCTTCCAGGCGGCCCTGCGAGCAACAGCGGATCGTCCTCGGCCCCGACCGGCAGCGATGCGTAGCGGAACGTCCGGGCGCAGGCCTGCTCCATCGGCGCCGCGGTCAGCAGCGCGATCAGGGTGGGCGGCAGTCCGTGCCAGGCCAGCGTCGTCTCCGGGAAGCTCGGCCCGACGGGACCCGGCGGCGACGCCTCATCTGGCGCGGGCGGCATCCTGGAGCGCGACGACCGGACGCTGAACGGCTCGAGATCCTCCGCCGCCCGTCTCGGCCGCGCGGGCGAGCGCAGCTCCGGCGGATCGCTGACCTCCAGGGCGGCAGTCACTTCGACGAAGCCGTCGCGAACGCGATCCGACAGGATCAACGCATCCGCCCCGAGCTCGACGCGTATCTGCGTCATCGCTGCCGAAAGGGTGGGAGCGCGGAAGATCCTAATGCGCATGCGGGGACCCCTCGGTCGGGCGCCGGACGGGCATCAGATCGACTCCAGCGTGCGAATGCGCACGCGGGCCGAGATCTCGGCCTGAGACAGGACCGAGCTCGACGGTCGCAGCCGCTCGACGATCGAGCGCATCGGGACGCGCAGCGCGCCGTTGACCAGGATGACGGGCGCCTCGCCGTGCGCCGCGGCGGCATCGAGTGCCGCCCGCAACTTGCCGATGAACTCGTTCAGCCTGGACGGCGCCATCGCGAGCTGCCGGTCCTCTGCAGGCCCGACGAGACTCTCGAGGAACGCCGCTTCCCAGTTCGGCGTCAGGGTGATCAGCGGGACGTAGCCGGCCGGCCCGACATGGGAGTCGCTGATCTGTCGGGCGAGGCGCATGCGCACGTGGCTCACGATCAGCGGCACCGCGCGCAGACCGCTGCCGCAGGCTTCCTGCACGCCCTCGAGGATGGTCGGCAGGTCGCGGATCGAGACCCGCTCGGCCAGCAGCGACTGCAGCACGCGCTGGATCGCGCCGGTGGAGATCTGCGACGGGATCAGGTCGGCTACCAGCTTCTGCTGCTCGCGCGGCATCTCGTCCAGCAGCTTCTGCGTCTCGGTGTAGGAGAGCAGCTCGGCCATGGTCTCGCGGACCACCTCGGTCAGATGGGTGCTCAGCACGCTGGCCGGGTCGACCACGGTGCAGCCCTTGAACAGCGCCTGCTCCCGGTGCGCGGTGTCGATCCACAGGGCGGGAAGGCCGAATGCCGGTTCGGTGGTGCGTTCCCCGGGCATGTCCGGCACGCCCCCCTTGGGATCCATCACCAGCAACCGTGTCGGCCGGACTTCGCCGCGGCCTGCCGTGATCTCCTTGATCCGGATGTGGTAGGCGTCCGGACCCAGCTGCATGTTGTCCTGGATGCGTACCGGCGGCAGCACGAAGCCCATCTCCTGCGCGATGGTCCGCCGCAGCGCCTTGATCTGCTCGGTCAGGCGCGGCGTGTCGCCGCCGGCCAGCGGCAGCAGACCGTAGCCGAGCTCGAGCCGGATCATGTCGATGCGCATCGCATCCGTGATCGGCGGCTCGGCGGGCGAGGCGGACACGATCGTCGCCGGATCCGGATCGGTGGGCGCGGCCGGCGTCTTGAAGCGCAGCCAGGCGGCACCCCCGGCCAAGCCGCCGAGGGCCAGGAAGGGCAGGGTCGGCAGCCCGGGCATCAGCGCCAGCACCAGGGCGGCTCCGGCGGCGAGCGCCATCGGCTTGGGATTGCCGGCGAGCTGGCGCACCAGCGCCACGTCCGCCGCACCTTCCGTGCCACCCTTGGTCACCACGATACCGGATGCGGTGGAGACCAGGAGTGCCGGGATCTGCGAGGTCAGCCCGTCGCCGACGGTCAGGGTGGTGAAGGTCGCGGCGGCATCGGAGAATGCCATGCCGTGCCGGATCAGGCCGATCGCGAGGCCGCCGATGATGTTGATCACCGTGATCAGCAGGCCCGCGATCGCGTCGCCGCGGACGAACTTGGCCGCACCGTCCATGGCTCCGTAGAAGCCACTCTCCTCTTCCAGCTCGCGCCGTCGCAGCCGGGCGACCTTCTCGGTGATCGCGCCGGCCGACAGCTCGGCATCGATCGCCATCTGCTTGCCGGGCATCGCATCGAGGCTGAAGCGGGCGGCGACTTCGGCGATGCGCCCGGAGCCCTTGGTGATGACCATGAAGTTCACCACCAGCAGGATGGCGAACAGGATCAGCCCGATCACGACGTCGCCGCCCATCAGGAAGCCGCCGAAGGCCGCGACGACGTGGCCGGCGGCGAGGGGTCCTTCGTGGCCGTGGCTGAGGATCAGCCTGGTGGTGGCGACCTCGAGCGACAGGCGCAGCAGCGTCGTCAGCAGCAGCAGGGTGGGGAAGGAAGTGAAATCGAGCGGACGCTGCAGGAACAGCGCCACCATCAGCACCAAGACCGATGCCGTGATCGACAGCGACAGGCCGAGGTCGAGGACGAAGGTCGGCAACGGCAATACAAGCACCGACAGCAGCGCGACCACGCCCAGGGCTAGGCCGATGTCGGTGCCCGGCGCGTAGAGCCGCAGCTTGCCTCTCCACGCGGCGAGGCCGGCCTTCGGCGCACCGGCGTCCAGGGTGGTCCCGCTCACCGGTCAGGCCGCCCAGCCGGTCGGAGGCGGAGGCACCGCGAGACCCTGGCCGGCATAGTCGCGCAGCTTGTTGCGCAGCGCCCGGATGGAGATGCCGAGGATGGTGGCCGCGTGCGTCCGGTTGCCGAAGGTGTGGCGCAGGGTCTCGATGATCAGCGCCTGCTCGACCTCGTCCACGCGGCGCCCGACCAGGCCGCTGACGCCTTGGCTCTCACGCGCGACCGCCGGATATGCCGGGCGATCCGGCGGCGCGGCGCCGGACGGCAGGTCGAGGCTCGCCGCGTCGATCATCGCGGTCTCGGCCAGCAGCACGGCGCGGTGCATAAGGTTCTCAAGTTCGCGGACATTGCCGGGCCAATTGTGGCGACCCAAGGAGGCGAGCGCCTCCTCGCTCAGATGCCGTGCCGGAACCCCGTTCGCCTCGCTGTAGTGACGCAGATAATGTTCCGCGAGGATCGGGATATCCGCCGGCCGCGTGCGCAGCGGCGGCAACACCAGGTTGACCACGTTCAGCCGGAAGAACAGGTCGGCGCGAAACCGGCCTGCGGCGGCTTCCGCGGCGAGGTCGCGGTTGCTCGTGGCGAGGATGCGCACATCCACCCGGATCGGTGCGGCACCGCCGAGGCGGTCGATCTCCCGCTCCTGGATGGCACGCAGCAGCTTGGCCTGCAGACGCACGTCCATCTCGCTGATCTCGTCGAGCAGCAGCGTGCCGCCGTCCGCCGCCTCGAACTTGCCGATCCGCCGTCCTGCCGCACCGCTGAAGGCGCCCTTCTCATGTCCGAACAGCTCCGATTCCAGGAGATGTTCGGGGATCGCCGCACAGTTCAGCGCCACGAATGGCGCGTGGGCGCGCGGCGAACGGCGATGGATATGCCGCGCCATGACTTCCTTGCCGGTCCCAGACTCGCCCGTGATCAGGATCGACGCATTCGCCCGTGCGACCTGATCCGCACGCCGCAGCATCGCCAGCATGGCCGGATCGCGCGCGACCATCGGGTGGCCTTCACCGGATGCGGCTTCCAGCATGGCCGCGATCAGCTCGGGATCGGGCGGAAGCGGCAGGAAATCCTGTGCTCCGTCGCGCACCGCGCGCAGCACCGCCTCGGGATCGTTCTCCAGCCCGCAGGCGATCACCGGCACCGCGATCCGTTCGAGTGCGAGCGAGCGCACCAGGAGTGCGATCTGCTGGTCGATCTCGCACAGCACCAGGTTCACGCCGGCGTCGTTGCGCAGGCGGACGATGCCGGCGGCGACGTCGTCGGCCTGGTCGAGTCGAACCCCGCGCGCCACCGCGATGGCCGCCGCCTTGCCCAGTTCACCTGCCAGGGAACCGATGATCAGGACACGCATGTCAGATGCCCCGGTCCGCCTTGACGATCTCCGTCATGGTAACGCCGAGCCGGTTCTCCCCGACCATCACGACCTCGCCGCGCGCCACCAGCCGGTTGTTGACGTAGATGTCGATCGCCTCGCCGATCTTGCGGTCGAGCTCGACCACGGCGCCGCGTCCGAGCTTCAGCAGCTGGCTCACCTGCATCGTGCTCTTGCCGAGCACCGCGCTCACGGTGACCGGGATGTCGTAGACCGCGCCCAGATCGTGCGCGTTGCGGGACGCAGCGGGCTCCTGTCCGAGCGGAACCTCCGAAAGTTCGGTCAGGTCAATCTCGTTGGACATCATCGGCCTCCGCTACGGGTTCGTGTCCAGCCTCGAACAGCGCGAGCACGGCGTCGCGAATACGGTCACAGGTCGAGCCGGTATCGCGGAGCGCGCCGCCGTTCTGCCAGGAGATCGCGATGTCGCCGGGCATGAGCTTGCCGGAGCTGGTCCAGGTGACATGTGTGCCGGAGCCTTCCAGCATCGCCATGACCTCTTCCTCCAGCACGGCACGCAGCGAGGAGTGCACGCGGATCTGCAGCTCCGGCTGCTGGCGCATCGGCGGCACGATCCGGTGCAGCAGGGCACACAGTTCCGTTTCGGCATGATCCGCGCAAAGAGCGGGAAGTGCCACCGAGAGCAGCGACAGGGTCGTGCGTGCGATCATGCCCAGCGCCTGCTCGACGCTGCGGGCAGCCTGCTCGCGCGTCTCGGCGAGCTGCTTTACCAGGGTCATGGCCGCCAGGTTGCGCTGGCTCGCCACCGACAAGGCGGCCTCGCGCAGCGCTTCGTCCCGGCCTTCCTGGTGCGCCGCATCGGCGGCGGCACGCAGCTCGCCGAGGCTGAAGCTCGGGTCGCGCGTTTCCGGCTCGGCCGCGGGTCTCGCCACGGCCGGCGACCGAGGCGGCACCTGCAGCAGCGGCTCATCGAAGTCTTCCGCGTAGAGGACGCCAGAGATGGCCGAGGGGAGCGAATGCTTGCCCATCTTCTCAGAGCACCATCTGCTCGTCCTTGTGGTCGTTTATCTCGATCTCGCCCTGTTGCGCGAGATCCTTGGCCAGGGCGACGATCGCACCCTGCGCCTCGTCGACGTCGCGCAGACGGACCGGGCCCAACGTCGTGATCTCATCACGAAGCAGCTTGCCGGCGCGCTCCGACAGCGTCGAGAGGAACAGGTTGCGTATCGTCTCCGGAGCCCCCTTTAGCGCGATCGGAAGCTTGTTCTTCTCCACCACCCGCATGAGCTTCTGGATCGACTCCGCCGGCAGCCGACCCAGGTCATCGAACGTGAACATCAGCGACTTCACACGCTCGGCCGCCTCCCGATTGCGATCCTCGAGGGCGGACATGAAACGTCCTTCGACCTGCCGGTCCAGGTTGTTGAAGATTTCCGCCACCAGCTCGTGGCTGTCGCGGCGGGTGCTGCGCGCCAGGTTGGACATGAACTCCGAGCGCAGCGTCTTCTCGACGCTGTCGAGGACGTCGCGCTGCACGCTCTCCATGCGCAGCATGCGCATGATCACCTCCATGGCGAACCCGTCCGGCAGCAGCCCGAGCACACGCGCCGCATGATCCGGCCTGACCTTGCTCAGCACCACGGCCACGGTCTGCGGGTACTCGTTCTTGAGGTAGTTCGCGAGCACGCCCTCGTTGACGTTTCCCAGCTTGTCCCACATCGTCCGGCCGGCCGGTCCGCGTATCTCCTCCATGATCTGGTTCGCGCGTTCGCGCGACAGGGTCTTCTGCAGCAGCCGCTCGGTGCTGTCGTAGCTGCCGACGAGCATCCCGGCAGAACCGATGTTCTTGGAGAAGTCGACGCACAGATCCTCGACGATCTCGGCCGGCACGCTGCCGAGCTGCGTCATCGCGAACGAGATCTCCTTGATCTCCTCCTCGTGCATCATCTCGAACAGCTTCGAGCACTGCTCCTCGCCGAGTGCGAGCATCAGGCAGGCCGCCTTCTCGGCACCGGTCATGGATGACGTGATCGTCTTGCCTGCCATGTCAGCCTGCCTCCTGCTCGTGACCGAGCCAGCCGCGCAGGATCGAGAGGCTCTCCTCGGGATGTTTGCTCACCAGGTCCACGATCTGGCGGATCGAGGATGCGCGCAGCCGGCCGTCGATGTTGGCGATGCTGATCATGCTCTCGTCCGAGGCCGGGTTGGCACCGTCGGCGGGAGCGGCCAGCAGCGCCAGACTGGTACCGGCCTGGCTTCCGGCGGCCCTCGGAGCGTTGAGGCCCGGGTATCGTGGGTCGGAGGCAAGTCCGTGCGCCGCCGCCGCGGCCGCGACGCCGTCGGCGCCGGCGCTTCCCGTGCCGGTCAGGCGCATCACCATCGGCCGCACCACGAACAGCAGGGCGAGCAGGACGAACAGGCCGAGCAGACCGGTCTGACCCAGCCGCATGACGTCGTCACGGGTGAAGTGCAGACCCAGCAGCCCCGGTCCGGCCGCCTGCGCGAGATCCTCGGCGGGCGCCGTGAAGGGCATGCTGACGACGCTCACCGTGTCGCCACGCTTGCCGTCGAAGCCGATCGCGCTCTTGACCAGGGTCGCGATCTGATCGAGCTCAGCCTGGTCACGCGGCTTCCAGGACGGCTTGCCGTCGGCGCCTCGCACGACCATTCCGTCGACCATCACCGCCAGGCTGACGCGGGCGATCCGCGGCTGATCCTGCACGACGGTGCGCACCGTCTTGCCGATCTCGTAATTGCTGACCTCGTCCTGCTTGTCTTCCTGGCTGCCGTTCTGGTTCTGGCTCGCGTTCGCGTTCGGCAGGTTGTTCTGGACCGAGGTGTTCGGCTCGGCCTCGGTGTTGCGGCTCTTGTCGGACGTGGTCTGCTGGGAACGCAGCACCTGCTGATCCGGATTGAAGCTCTCCTGGGTCTCGTGGATCTGGTCGACATCCATCGTCACCGCGGCTTCCGCGCGGACGTGCTCCGGGCCCACGGTCGGCTCCAGCATCTCCTCGACCGCATGGGCGAGGCGCAGCTCGGTGGTCTGCCGCAGCTCGTCCACGGTGCGGGCAGCACCCAGCGCCCCGGTCGGCTGGCCGGCGCGGGCGAGCACGTTGCCGCGGCTGTCGATGACGCCGATGTTCTGCGCCTTGAGCCCCGGAACCGCGGCGCCCACGAGATTCAGCACCGCCTGCACGCCCTCCGGATCGAGGCGGCTGGAGCCTGTCATCGAGAGCAGCACGCTGGCCTGCGCCGCCTGCTGCTCGCTCGCGAACGGCTCGCGATGGGGCAGCACGAGATGCACGCGGGCACCGCGCACGCCGCTGATCAGGCGGATCGATCGCGCGAGTTCGCCCTCGAGCGCGCGCGTCTGGTTGATCGTCTGCTCGAACTGGGTGGCCGTGAGGCTGTCGCCGCGGTCGAAGATCTCGTAGCCGACCGATCCGCCGGACGGCAGCCCGGTCTTGGCCAGCAGCAGGCGCGCCGCCGCGACCTGGTCGGCCGGCACCATGATGCGATCATCCTGACCGCCGAGCTCATGCTGGATGTGGGCCTTGTCGAGCGCGTCGGCGATCTGGCCCGCCTCGCGGAGGTCCAGGTCGCCATAGAGCAGCGCCATGTGCGGCGAGCCGCCGCCGTGGATCGCCAGCATCGCCAGCATCGCCAGCATGCCGAGCGCAACCGCCCCCATGGTCGCGAGGCGCGCCGGTCCGAGCGCCTTCAACGCTTCGAGGAAGGCCTTCATGGGGCGCGGGATGCCGGGGAGCCGGGTAGGTTGGGCAGCGTCATGGCCTCGTTTCCGTGGACCGGCCTAGTGCCGGCGGCTTTCTGCCGCGGACGCCATCATGACGCTCCAGCCCTTACGGAAAGGTTAACCGCCCGGCAATTTCTGCCGATCGGTCGCCCGTCAGGAGGTGGTCCCGGCGGAACTGAAGGAGTTGACGTTGGTCATGTCGACGCTGTCGCTGCCCATCTGCAGCACAACCCCGCCGGCGCTCGATTTCGAGACGCCGGTGATCGTTCCGGTCGCGGTGAAGGGCACGGCGGTCACGTTGCCGGACGTATCCTGGGTCTGCACCGCGATCCCGTAGGTGCCGTCGGCCAGCTTGTTGCCGGCGTCGTCCTTGCCGTCCCAGTTCCAGCTGTTGCTCCCGGCGGTGGAGGTCTGCTGCACGGTGCGCACGATGGCGCCGGACGCGTCGGTCACCGCGATTGCGATCGGCTCGGCGCCGCCGGTCGTGAAGTTGATGCTCGCCGCCCCCGACTGCAGCGGGATCTGGGTTGCGGTGAAGTTGGCGGTCTGCCCGACCAGGCTGCCGCCGGAGGTCACCTGCGAGTCCTGGTTGAGCGAGATGAGCGTGTTGAGATTGGTGTTGGTGTTGACCTGCTGCTGGACGCCGGCAAAGGTCGCGAGCTCGCTGGTAAAGGTGTCCGTATCCATCGGCGCGGTCGGATCCTGGTTCTGCAGCTGCGTCGTCAGCATGGTCAGGAACGAGTTGAAGTTGTCGGCGATCGAGGACAGCGCACTCGAGGCGGTCGTGCTCGCGTCGCTCGAGGTGGCGCTCGCACTCGCAGTGGCGGTGGTGCCGTTGGCCTGCGCTGCCTTCTCGGTCGAGGTCAGCAGGCTGGTCGAGGTTAAGCTGCCGCTCATGGTCTGGTTCCTACCTGATCGTTTCACGCGGTGATGTTGAGGCCGTTGAACTGCCACTGCCTGCCGGGGGAGATCGACGCCGGGGTGCCGATGTTGGAGCCGCGGTGGCCCTCGCCCGCGACCTGCTGCCGATCCTGAAGCCAGGCACGATCCCGGCTCGAGCCACGGTCGCCTGACGCACCGCCGCTGGGATCCTGATCGGCTCTAGAGCCCTGGCCGCCCGCGTCGTTCTGGCTCTGGTCGGAGGTGGTGGCGGAGGCTGCGACGAAGTCCAGGGTGCGGCCGCCGCTCGGCACGCTCGCGGCGTCCAGGGCCGTATGCAGATGATGCGCGTTCTGCGCGAGTTCCTGCAGGGTCTGCGGCCGGTCGGCGGCCACGGTCACCGAGGTCGATCCGTCGCTGCCGCGGACCAGACGGATCTCGACCTGTCCCAGATCGAGCGGATGCAGGGAGATACGGATCTCGTTGCCGCCATCCGTATGGGTCGCAAGCGAGATGATCGCCGGCGCCACCTGGGCGGCCACCGGCGACGCGGGAGCGCTCGCGGGAGTGGACGCCAGCTCGCGCACGGGCAGGCCGGTCGGCGCGGCAGCCGCGCCGGCCGGCGGCAACGCGACATCCGCCATGGCGCGGTTCATGGCGATGCCGGCTGCGGCGTCATGCGACCCTGGCGCGGCCGCGACTGCGGATGAAGAATGCGAGATCGGCTCACGGCCCGCGACGCGCGAGGCGGAGGGCGGTGCACGCACCGCGCCGGCCTCATCGACGGAGACGGGTTGCGCCGGACGCACGCTCTTGCGCATCGATGCGATCGTCGCAGCGAGGTCAGGCCGGGTCGAGACTACCGGCGCCGTCTCCGTCGCGGTGTGGTCGATGCCGTCGCCTGCCGGCGCCGACAGGTTCGGAGCGGAGATCGAGCCACCGGTCCGGTGATCGCCGGCGGCCACGAGGTGGGCGGTTCGCGGCATCGCGCTCGGGACGAGGGATCGAGGAGAGGCCGGCGCAGCCGTGCCGTCAGAGAGGAGAAGGGGTTGCACCGGAACGGGAAGTGCCGGGTCGGGCATGGATGCGTCAGCCTGGCCGATCGCCGCGGCCGCCGGGTCGTTTCCCGAAGCTGCGCCTCTAGGAGTCGCCGGTCGTCCGGTCGCGACCTTCGATGGCGAAGCGGCCGGAGTCCCTGCCGCACGGTCCGGCACGACACCGGGCTGCGCAGGCAGCGATCCAGCAGGATCCTGTCGCCCCGGCCGCTGAGGCCGCGTCGTCGCAGCCTGCAGCGGGAGAGGCCGCGGGTCGTGCTGACGCGCATCCTGGATCGACGCCGCGGCCGATCCGGGAGAACGCTGTGTCCGCATCGGCGCGCTCGCCGCCGGCGCTGTTTCGAGGACGAGCTGCCGTTTCGAGACCATCTCATTCTTTCCAACAGTCTCGGAGCTGGCGGTCGTACCCGTGAGTCCGTATGGTTCCGATGTCGCTCCGCTTGCAGCCGCAGCCCCAACCCTCGGGATCTGCCCGGAGGCGATGCCCGACACGGTGGGCTCTGATACGGCAAAATCGTTTCCAGATGATGAATCCTCACCAGTGGCATCATCGAGTGCAGCCTGGAAGCTTTGCTCACCTGCTCGGGGTGGGTTCGCGACCGGCAGATCGTGATCCGTCGCGCCCTGCGCCCGCGCCGCGTGCGGCGCCGCGGCCCAGCTTGGAGACATCGATGTTCTGACCGGATCGCTCATAACGGCCACGTAACGTGCAAGGTTCGGGCCAGAGCGCCCGTCGCATCCCGCGACCCTCCAACGCGGCTTCGGCACACGCAGCGATTCCGAAAAGACAGGCGGTGCCGGGCACAAAATGCCGGTCGGCAGCAAATGACGCGCCGGCGTCCGCGGAAACCCGCCACGATCCAGGGCCAGGACTTGGCACGCTTCCTGCTCTCCCAGAGCCAGACGATCCGCAACGATCAAGGAGCAGCACCATGTCAGTCTTCAGCGCGATGAACACGGCGGTGAGTGGCCTCACCGCACAGTCGGTCGCTTTCAGCAACATCAGCAACAACATATCCAACAGCCAGACGGTCGGCTACAAGGCGGTCGATACCAGCTTCTCGGATTATGTGGAGGCGTCCGGCGCGCTCGAGGGACAGTCCAGCACCGTGCTCGCCAACACCCAGTACTCCAACCAGGCCGCGGGCGCGATCACCGCCAGCACCGCCAATGCGGCGCTGGCGGTGAACGGCAACGGATTCTTCGCGGTCAACGAGATCAGCGGCGTGTCCACCGCGACCGATCCGGCGTTCAGCAGCACGCAATACTACACCCGCGCCGGCGACTTCTCGAGCGACCGCAACGGCTACCTGGTCAACAGCGCCGGGGAGTATCTCGACGGCTACATGGTCGACCCGACCACCGGTCAGCTCGACACCAGCAAGCTGCAGCCGATCAACGTCAACAACGTCAAGTTCAACCCAACCGCGACCGCGAACGTGACGATGTCGCCGACGCTCGCCGGCAACCCGGCGCTCGTCGCGCCGGCCACCGGTCCCGCGCAGACCTCCAGCCAGACCGTCTATGACAGCGCCGGCGCCGCGCACACGCTCGGCCTGACCTGGACCCAGACCGCGGGCGCCAAAGCCGCTGCCGGCGGCGTCGCCGCCACGGGAGGTACCTATACGCTGGGCGTGTCGGGAACCAACGGCGCCACGACGCCCGCGGCGACCGTCACCTTCAATGCCGACGGCACCTTGCAGTCGATCACCGCGGCGGGCAACACCAACTCGACGGCCGGATCCGAGGCGAGCTTCGCGATCGGCTCGGTCGGCTCGGACACCAGCTCGATCAACCTCAATCTCGGCACGATCGGCATCGCCGCCTCCGGCACGACCATGAACACGGCGAGCGGCGCGATGTTCAATGCCGGCACCCCGACCCAGGACGGCACCGCGTCCGGGAACTTCACCGACTTCACCACCCAGACCGACGGTTCCGTCGTCGCCCAGTTCGATAACGGCCAGTCGCAGCTGATCGCCAAGGTGCCGCTCGCCACCTTCGGCAACGCGAACGCGCTGCAGGCGCAGGATGGACAGGCCTACACCGCGACGGTCGGATCCGGTCCGGCCAGCGTGCAGGTGGCCGGGAGCAACGGCGCCGGCAGCTTCGAGACCAAGTCGGTCGAAGGCTCAACCACCAGCCTCGACACCGACCTGACCAAGCTGATCGTGGCGCAGCAGGCCTACGGCGCCAGCGCCAAGGTGGTGACCACGGCGAACGACATGCTGCAGACCGCACTGGCAATGAAGCAGTAGCATTTACCGGACGTTAATCATGGCGGGAGCAGGATCGCGGCGAGTGCCTTCTTGTCCCGCGCATGAGGCGGACGGTCGATGACCCTGAGCCTGAACACCTCCCTCTCCATCGCGTCCAGCGGCCTGAGCGCAGTCCAGTACGAGCTCGGCGTGGCGTCGCAGAACGTCGCCAACGCCAGCACGCCGGGCTACCTGAGCGAGATCGCCAACGTCGCGTCGCGCGATGCCGGAGGGCAGGGTAGCGGCGTGTCGATCCGGCTGACGACGCGGGCGGTGAACGACACGCTGCAGAACAGCCTCTACACCCAGAACGCGACCGTCGCGGGCCTCGGCGTGACCACGAACGCGCTGAGCGCGATCAGCAGCGTCCAAGGTTCGACCAGTGCCGATCCTTCCGCGAGCGATACTCTGGCGGACAACCTCGGCAACCTGCAGAACAGCTTCACCGCGCTGGATGCCGACCCGTCCAGCACGGTGCAGCAGCAGAGCGTGGTGAGCAGCGCCAGCAGTCTCGCCGCCTCGATACAGACCTTGTCCGACACCTACCAGGCGCAGCGCCAGGGCGCCCAGCAGGCGATCCCGTCGGAAGTCGATCAGATCAACGCGGGGCTGGACACGATCGGCACGTTGTCGACACAGATCATGCAGCTTCGTGGTGCCGGCGAGGATACGGCCGACCTGGAGAACCAGCGCAACGCGGCGATGACCACCCTCTCCAGCTCGCTCAGCGTGAAGTTCACCGAGACCGCCTCGGGCGACATGCTGGTCAGTACCGCCGACGGCCTCTCCCTGCCGACGCACGCGAGTTCCGGTCCGCTCTCGACCGAGGACGCGACCATCGGGGTGGCCGATGCCTATCCTGCCTCGATCCCGGGGATCGAGCTGGGTGGCAGCGACGTCACCACGTCGCTGACCGGTGGCACGCTGGGCGCCAACATCACGCTGCGCGACAGCACTCTGCCGACGATGCAGGCCGAGCTCGACGGCTTCTCCTCGACCCTGGCGAGCCGCTTCTCCGCGCAGGGCCTGACCCTGTTCACGGATGCCGCCGGCAACCAGCCGGGCGCCGACCCGACCACGGCGCCCCCAACCGGACAGCTCGGCTTCTCCGGCGGCATACAGGTCAACGCCGCGGTGGTTGCCGACCCGGCACTGGTTCGCGACGGGACCACGGCGATCCAGGATCCCGCTCCCGGTGCGAGTCCCGTCCCGGGGGCGCTCACCACGGGAGCCTCCGCGTTCACCCCGAACCCGACGGGAGGACCGGTCGGCTTCACCACCCTGATCTCCCGGGTGCTGACCAACACGCTCGGGCCCGACCTGACCACGGGCGTGCCGCAGCCTGCGGTGACGAGCACCGGCCTCGGCGCGACCGGCAAGCTCTCGGCCCCCTATGCGGGAGGCGGCGATCTGGTGACGCTCGCGACCACGCTCACCGCCAGCCAGGCGCAGACGATCTCCGACGCGACGGCGCAGCAGACGACGCAGACCGACATCCAGACCACGCTGCAGGGCAACCTGACCAGTAGCTCCGGCGTGTCGGTGGATGACCAGATGGCCAACGTGGTGGCGTTGCAGAACGCGTACGAGGCCAACGCCAAGGTGGTCTCGGCAATCGAGACCATGTTCAGCGATCTTCTCACCGACATCACCTGAGGAACAGCGCCATGTCGGGGGTCATAAGCGGATACGGCACCATGCCGACGCTGCTGCGCGGCGTCGACAAGCTCAGCACGCAGAACGACACGCTGACCGCCGAGCTGAGCAGCGGCGTCGTGTCGGACAGCTATGCCGGGCTCGGCGATCAGGCCTACCAGGCGATCAGCCTGGAGCCGCAGATCAGCGCCGCCGATGCCTGGCAGGCCAACGTCACCCAGACCCAGACCAAGCTGGCGGCGACGCAGAACGCCCTGACCAGCATCACCTCGATCGCCGACAGCCTGCAGAGCACCCTGCTCAGCCTGCAAGGCGACGTCTCGACGAGTGCGGTCTCGACCGCCTCGAGGCAGGCGAGCCAGCAGCTGACGGAGCTCACCTCCCTGCTCAACACGCAGAGCGGCCACAGCTACGTGTTCGCCGGAACCGCCTCGGACCAGGCGCCGGTGAACACGTCGGATCTGGCAACCAGCAGCATGGTCTCGAGCATCGTGAGCGCGGTATCGCAGGTCGGCACCGCGGGTGCTGCGGCGACCGAGGCCGCCACACTCGCCGCCGCCTCCGACAACGCTGCCGCGAACAGCGTGTTCTCGGCGCAGCTCTCGACCAGCGCCGAGACGGCAGGCGCGCTGGCGCCGCAGGTGCAGGTCGGACAGGATCAGTTCGCCGCCACGGGGATCGTGGCCACGCAGGGTGGCGCGGCCGGTGTATCGAGCACGGGCTCGGCGATCCGCGACCTGATCCGCAGCCTCGCCACGGTCGCCGGCCTGTCGGGAGCGGACAGCGGCAGCGCCGGCTTCCAGTCGCTGATCGCCGACACCTCGCGCCAGATGGGCAGCGTCACGCAGGGGCTCGCCGGTCTCACCGCGGTGGTCGGCGCGCTGCAGGACGGTGCTGCGTCCACCAGCAGCAACCTGTCGGACATGAGCGACGCGCTGCAGAGCCAGCTCGGCGCCGCCAAGGACAGCGATCCGACGACCACGCGGACGCAGCAGGTCGCGGTGCAGAACCAGCTGACCGCGAGCTACACCCTGATCGCGGACATGAAGACCCTCAGCCTGGCCCAATATCTCTGAGCATCATCTCTGGGCCTCACCTTTGGGCCTCGCCTTTGGGCATCATCTCCCACCGCCATCTTCGGGCATCTTTACGCCGCATTAAGTCCGGCCTGTCATCCTCGACGCTGATCTCGTGTCCAGGGGGCGCGAGGAACTGATCGGGCGGGCAGATGGCGAATCTGGTTCTGGAGCTCAAGCCAGGCGAGATGATGGTGATCAACGGAGCGTCGATCCGGTTCCGCAGCAGGAGCCGCATCGAGCTGGCCTCGCGCGCGCGCTTCCTGTTCGGCAAGCAGATCATGGCGCCCCAGGACGCGCGGAGCCCCGCCCGCCGGATCTACTACGCGCTGCAGAACGCCTATGTCGGCACGGACGCGGAGCGGGCCGTCGCCCTGTCGGAACTCGAGGCCATGGTCGCGATGTTCCGCGAGGCGACCACGTCGGCGTCTGCGGTCGTCATCCTCGAGGCGATCATGCACCACGTGCGGGCGGACGAGTACTACCTCGCCCTGAAGCTGGGACGGCGCATCATCCGCCATGAGGACGCCGTGCTGCAGGCAGCCTCCGCGACCCTGGAACCGGCGGCGGATCATCACGACCCGGAGGCGTCGGCGGCTTCGGCCTGACCCCGCACGAGGGCAGCGTCGGCGCACGGTGGCGACCGCCTGGTCTGCATCGCCCTGGCGGCAAGCATCCCAGGCGGTCCGATCGGCACCCGCTCGGCCGCGCGCCACCGGCGGCGGCGATCTGCCTCCGGCAGCAGGGTGAGCGCCGGGCGAGGGGCGCGAGATCCGCCAGCCGGCGCGAGCGGCATCGCTTGCATGCTGCGGCGCGGGACGGTAAGGGAGGCCGCCAACGGTGGGACACCCGCGGCCCGCGAGCAGTTCGGGAGCCCCTGTCTCAGGAGAGCGCCCGATATGTCCGGCGAACCGCGAGCCATCGCACCCGCCCACGAACGCATACGCGAGGCGCTGGCGTTCGACGACGTGCTGCTGGTGCCGGGACATTCCGAGGTCCTGCCTTCCGCCACCGACACCCGCACCCGGCTGACGCGGCGCATCGAGCTGAACATCCCGCTGATCTCGGCCGCGATGGATACCGTAACCGAGGACGCCATGGCGATCGCGATGGCGCAGCAGGGCGGCATCGGCGTCCTGCACAAGAACCTCGACATCAGCGAGCAGGCCGAGCAGGTGCGCCGGGTCAAGCGCTACGAGTCCGGGATGGTGGTCAACCCGGTCACCGTGCATCCGGATCAGACGCTGGCCGAGGTGCACGAGATCATGCGTCGGCACCGGATCAGCGGCCTGCCGGTGATCGAGCGCGCCGACCAGAAGCTGGTCGGCATCCTGACCAACCGCGACATGCGCTTCGAGACCGATCCGGAACGCCGGGTCTACGAGCTGATGACGCGCGACCACCTGGTCACCGTCACGGACGGCGCGGATCCCGAGGAGGCGCGGCAGCTGCTGCACAAGCACCGCATCGAGAAGCTGCTGGTGGTGGACCGGCAGGGGCGCTGCACGGGCATCATCACCGCCAAGGACATGGACAAGGCGATAGCCTACCCGCTGGCCAACAAGGACGAGCTGGGCCGGCTGCGCTGCGCCGCCGCGACCGGCGTCGGCGAGGACGGCTTCCGGCGCGCCAGGGCGCTGATCGAGGCCGGCGTGGACGTGCTGGTCGTCGACACCGCGCACGGCCATTCCAGCGGAGTGCTGGCGGCGGTCGCGCGGATCAAGGCGATGTCCAATGCGGTGCAGGTGGTGGCCGGCAACGTGGCCACGCCGGAGGGCGCGCTGGCGCTGATCGACGCCGGCGCCGACAGCGTCAAGATCGGCATCGGGCCGGGCTCGATCTGCACCACGCGGGTGGTGGCCGGCGTCGGGGTGCCGCAGTTCAGCGCGGTGCTGGAGACCGCCGCCGCCTGTCGAGAGCGCGACGTGCCGGCGATCGCCGACGGCGGCGTCCGCACCTCCGGCGACCTGGTCAAGGCGATCGGCGCCGGCGCCGACGGGGTGATGGTCGGCAGCCTGCTGGCCGGCACCGAGGAGGCGC
>CAXTOC010000017.1:0-19953 GCA_964245725.1 uncultured Acetobacteraceae bacterium
CGTTCCGCAAGCTCGCCCATAACGGCGAGATCAACACCATCTCGGGCAACACCAACTGGATGAAGAGCCACGAGACGCGGCTCGCCGACGCCTCGCTCGGCGCCTACATCGACGACATCAAGCCGGTGATCCAGGCCGGCGGCTCCGACACCGCCTCGCTCGACAACGTGTTCGAGCTGTTCACCTTCACCGGACGCGACGCGCCGATGGCGAAGTCGCTGATGATACCGGCGAGCATCGTCGACGGGCCGGCGATGACCGACGCGCACCGCGACATGTTCCTGTACTGCCACGCGGTGATGGAGCCGTGGGACGGGCCCGCCGCCATCTGCGCCACCGACGGACGGTGGGTGATCGCGGGGCTGGATCGCAGCGGCCTGCGCCCGCTGCGCTACACCGTCACCGCCGGCGACATGCTGATCGTGGGCTCGGAGACCGGCATGGTGAAGGTGCCGGAGGGCGAGATCGTCCGGCGCGGCCGGCTCGGTCCGGGGCAGACGGTGGCCGTCGATCTCGAGGCGCGTCGCTTCTACGACGACGACGCCCTGCTCGACCTGCTCTCGGCGCGGGAGGATTTCTCCGGCTGGTCGAAGCGGATCCACCATATCGACGAGATCGTGCGCGCCGACCTGGCGGAGCCGCGGCTCTATGCCGGCGAGGAGCTGCGCCGGCGACAGCTCGCGGTCGGCACCACGCTCGAGGAGCTGGAGATGATCCTGCACCCGATGGGGCTGCAGGGAGCGGAGGCGGTCGGCAGCATGGGCGACGACACGCCGCTCGCGGTGCTGTCGGAGAGTTATCGCGGCCTCGCGCACTATTTCCGCCAGGCCTTCAGCCAGGTCACCAACCCGCCGATCGACAGCCTGCGCGAGACCCGGGTGATGAGCCTGACCACGCGTCTAGGCAATCTCGGCAACGTGCTCGACCAGGACGAGCGGCAGTGCGACCTGCTGCAGCTCGCGACACCGATGCTGACCAGCGGCGAGCACGCGGCGCTGCGCGAGTTCCTCGGCGCCAACAGCTGCGTGATCGACTGCACCTTCCCGGCCGAGGCCGGCGAGGCCGGCCTGCGCGCCGCGATCGAGCGCATCCGCCGCGAGGCGGAGGAGGGCGTGCGCGCGGGATGCACGCACCTCTTCCTCACCGACGAGCACCAGTGCGCCGCGCGCGCCTACGTCCCGATGATCCTGTCGACCGGGGCGGTGCACACCCACCTGGTGCGGCACTCGCTGCGCACCTTCACCAGCCTGAACGTGCGCACCGCGGAGTCTCTCGACGTGCACGCGATGGCGGTGATGATCGGCGTGGGTGCGACCACGATCAACCCCTACCTGGCCCAGGAGAGCATCGCCGACCGGCATCGCCGTGGCCTGTTCGGCGACACCGCGCTGCGCGAGGCGGTGGAGCAGTATCGCCGCGCGATCAACAAGGGCCTGCTGAAGACGATGTCCAAGATGGGCATCTCGGTGATCGCATCGTATCGCGGCGGCTGCAACTTCGAGGCGATCGGGCTGTCGCGCGCGCTGGTGGCGGAGTTCTTCCCCGGCATGCCGTCGCGCATCTCCGGCATCGGGCTGTCCGGCCTCGCCCGCAACGTGCTGACCCTGCACGAGGCCGCCTGGTCCGAGGAGGCGGTCACGCTGCCGGTGGGCGGCCTCTACAAGATGCGCGTGCGCGGCGAGGTGCACGCCTTCGACGGCGGCCTGATCCACACGCTGCAGACCGCCTGCGCCACCGACAGCTTCACCACCTACCGGCGCTACGCCGACGCGGTGCGCCGGCAGAAGCCGGTGGCGCTGCGCGACCTGCTGGGTTTCCGCGAGGGACGCACGCCGATCCCGGTCGAGGACGTCGAGAGCATCACCGAGATACGCAAGCGCCTGCTCGCCCCCGGCATCTCGCTGGGCGCGCTCAGCCCGGAGGCGCACGAGACGCTGTCGATCGCGATGAACCGGATCGGCGCGCGCTCGGATTCGGGCGAGGGCGGCGAGGATCCGGCGCGCTCGAAGCCGCGCGCCAACGGCGACAACGCCTCCTCGGCGATCAAGCAGATCGCCTCGGGCCGGTTCGGAGTGACCGCGCAGTACCTGAACGACTGCCGCGAGATCGAGATCAAGATGGCCCAGGGTGCGAAGCCCGGCGAAGGCGGCCAGCTGCCGGGCTTCAAGGTCACCGGGCTGATCGCCAGGCTGCGCCACGCGACGCCGGGCGTGACCCTGATCTCGCCGCCGCCGCACCACGACATCTACTCGATCGAGGACCTCGCCCAGCTCATCTACGACCTCAAGCAGATCAACCCCGAGGCCACCGTCACGGTGAAGCTGGTGGCGCGCTCGGGCATCGGCACCATCGCCGCCGGCGTGGCCAAGGCGCGCGCCGACGCGATCCTGATCTCGGGGCACTCCGGGGGCACCGGCGCCAGCCCGCAGACCTCGGTCAAGTACGCGGGCCTGCCCTGGGAGATGGGGCTCGCGGAGGCGCACCAGGTGCTGATGCTCAACCGGCTGCGCCACCGGGTGAAGCTGCGCACCGACGGCGGGCTCAAGACCGGGCGCGACGTGGTGATCGCCGCCATGCTGGGTGCGGAGGAGTTCGGCATCGGCACCGCGAGCCTGGTGGCGATGGGCTGCATCATGGTGCGGCAGTGCCATTCCAACACCTGTCCCGTCGGCATCTGCTCCCAGGACGAGGCGTTGCGCGCCAAGTTCGAGGGCACGCCGGAGAAGGTGATCAACCTGTTCTCCTTCATCGCCGAGGACGTGCGCAACATCCTGGCCTCCCTCGGCTTCGCGAGCGTGAACCAGATCATCGGCCGCACCGACCTGCTGCACCAGGTGAGCCGCGGTGCGGACTACCTCGACGATCTCGACCTCAACCCGCTGCTGGCGCAGGCCGATCCGGGGCCGCACGCGCGCTACTGCACCCGCGAGGGCCGCAACGAGGTGCCGGAGACGCTGGACGCGCAGATGATCGCCGACAGCGGCCCGCTGTTCGAGCACGGCGAGAAGATGCAGCTGCACTACAACGTGCAGAACACGCACCGCGCCATCGGCACCAAGATCTCCAGCAAGATCGTGCGTCGCTTCGGCATGGAGACGCTCAACCCGGGCCACCTGACGGTGCGGCTGCGCGGCTCGGCCGGCCAGTCGCTGGGTGCCTTCGCGGTGCGCGGGCTGAAGCTGGAGGTGATCGGTGATGCCAACGACTATGTCGGCAAGGGTCTCTCGGGCGCCACCATCGTGCTGCGCCAGGCACCGTCGTCGCAGCTGGTCAGCAACGAGAACGCGATCATCGGCAACACGGTGCTGTACGGCGCCACCTCCGGCGCGCTCTACGCCGCGGGTCAGGCGGGGGAGCGGTTCGCGGTGCGCAACTCCGGCGCCACCGCCGTGGTCGAGGGCTGCGGCTCGAACGGCTGCGAGTACATGACCGGCGGCACCGTGGTCGTGCTGGGGACGGTGGGGGACAATTTCGGCGCCGGCTTCACCGGCGGCACCGCGTTCGTCTATGACCGGCGCGGCGAGTTCGAGCTGCGGGTCAACGCCGAGACGCTCGGCTGGAGCCGCGTCACCGAGCCCGCGGTCGAGGCCGAGCTGCGCAGCCTGGTGGAGACGCACGCGCGCGAGACCAGCAGCCGCTTCGCCGCCCTGCTGCTGCACGAGTGGAGCACGGCGCTGGAGCATTTCTGGCACGTGGTGCCGAAGGAGTATGCTCGCGCGCTGAGCCGGAGCGAGCCGCAGATCGCGCTGCGCGCCTGAGCCGGCGAAGGCGGCGGTAGCCCCGCGTGCCTCTGTCCCGACGCCTGCTGCTGGGGGCCTCCGCCGGTCTCGCGTCGACGCCCGTCTCGCGCGCGCAAGCGCCGGCGGGCGGGCTCGTCGTCGGATGCTGGGGCGGCGCCTACGCCGCGGCGTTGCGCGCCCTGGTGGATCAGCCGCTCGCAGCGGAGCGGGGGATCGCGGTCCGGCAGGTCGCTGCCGGCGAGCAGGCCCGGGTCGCCGGCGTCGGCGCCCTCGACGTGGCCCTGCTGTCTGGGGTCGACGCCTACCGGCTGTCGCTGCAGCAGCTGTTCGCGCCGGTGACCACGGCCGGTGTCGGCACCCTGCCGCACGTGCTCACCGGACTGCGCGTGCCCTATGGCGTGCCGCAGGCCCGCACGGCGATGTGCGTGGTCTACAATGCCTCCAAGGTCGCCGCGGCGCCGCGCGGCTTCACCGCCCTGTTCGAGGCGGCGCGCCGCGGCCAGGCCGGCTTCTCCAGCGAGGTCGCGGTGCACAACCTGGCGGCGGCCGCGATCGCCCAGCACGTGACGCCGGCGAGCCTGGAGGCGGCGAAGTCGACCTTCCTCGGGCTCAAGAAGGCCGGCATGCTGCGCATCTACCCGGACAACGAGTCGCTCGGGCGGGCGCTTGGGTCGGGCGAGATCGCGATGGCGCCGATGTGGCGCTCGCGCGCCTATGTCTGGCGACAGGCGGGGCGCGACGTGCGCGACAGCGTCCCGGTCGAGGGCGCGATCCCGTTCACCATCCTGGCCTGCGTGCCGCGGCAGAGCCGGCTGACCGCGCCGGCGATGCTCTACCTCGATGCGCTGCTGCATCCGGACATCCAGGCCGCGATGGCGCAGCGGCTCGGCCTGCTGCCGACCGTCGACGCGGTGCGGCTGGACCGCAAGCTGCTGGCCATGATCGGCTTCAGCGCGACCCAGATCGCCCGCTTCAGGCCGCTGTCGCTGGCCGCGGTGGCGCAGAACGGGGTGGCGCTGCGCCGCTTCTGGGACCGTGAGCTGGCCTGAGCGCCGCCGGGCGCACGAACCGTTCCGAGCTGGCAATGTAATAAAACGGAGACACAAGGCTCGCCGCGGGAGCCCTAGAAGGTCGGCCTCACGGTCGGAGTGGAGTCCATGTCAGACGTCGCGATGCAGCGGGCGACGCCGTTCCAGCAGCAGGCTGCCGGCGGCCGGCCGAGCCTCGCCGGCCCCGGCCTGTTCGTGCTGCTGCTCGCCTGCGGCCTCGGCTACGCCGTCTACGGGCTGGTCTCCGACATGCACGCGACCAACACGCCGCCGCTGGCGATCGGCACCTTCGTCCTGCTCGGGCTGGCGCTGCTGATCGCGCTCGGCTTCGAGTTCGTCAACGGCTTCCACGACACCGCCAACGCGGTGGCGACCGTCATCTACACCAACAGCCTCAAGCCGACGGCGGCGGTGATGTGGTCCGGCGCCTTCAACTTCCTGGGCGTGCTGACCTCGAGCGGTGCCGTCGCCTACGCGATCATCACCATGCTGCCGATCGACCTGATCCTGCATACCGGCAACACCGGCGGCTACTCGATGATCTTCGCGCTGCTGCTGGCAGCGATCATCTGGAACCTGGCCACCTGGTCGTTCGGCATCCCGAACTCCTCCTCGCACGCGCTGGTCGGCTCGATCATAGGGGTCGGCATCGCCAACCAGTTCCTGGCGCCGGCCGGCGAGGCCAGTGCCGGCGTGCAGTGGGGCCCGGTGTTCGGTGTGCTCAAGGCGCTGCTGTTCAGCCCGCTGATCGGCTTCCTCGCCGCCGGCGGCCTGCTGCTGCTGGTCAAGACGCTGGTGCACCGCCGCGACCTGTATCAGGCGCCCGAGGGCAAGAAGCCGCCGCCGCTGTGGATCCGCGGCCTGCTGATCCTGACCTGCACCGGGGTGTCGTTCAGCCACGGCGGCAATGACGGGCAGAAGGGCATGGGTCTGATCATGCTGATCCTGATCGGCGCCGCACCGACCGCGTTCGCGCTCAACCGCGCGCTTCCCGACAGCGCCATGCCCGCCTTCCTCAGCGCGACGCACAAGGCGGAGTCGATCTTCGCCGCGCATGCCGGCGGGACCCGCACGACGCAGCCGGCGCAGGCCCGTGGCGTGGTCGACGCGGCGCTGAAGAGTGGCGCGCTCGACCGGCCCCCGGTCTACGCAGCCCTGGCCACCCTGTCGGCGGATATCGCGACCCAGGTGCAGAGCTACGGCACCATCAGCCACGTGCCCGCCGAGGCGACGCCCAACATCCGCAACGACATGTACCTCGCCGCCGAAGCGGTGCGCAGCCTGACCAAGAAGCCGGGATCGATGGCGGCCGCGGACGTGGGCGCCCTGAAGGCGTATGCCAGCGACCTCAACCAAGGCACCCGCTACATCCCGACCTGGGTCAAGGTTTCGGTGGCGGTGGCGCTCGGGCTCGGCACCATGGTCGGCTGGAAGCGGATCGTGGTGACGGTCGGCGAGAAGATCGGCAAGGAGCACCTGACCTACGCGCAGGGCGCGTCCGCCGAGCTGATCGCCGCCGGCACCATCGGGCTCGCGGAAGCATACGGCCTGCCGGTCTCGACCACGCACATCCTGTCGAGCGGCGTCGCCGGGACGATGGCGGCGAACGGCTCCGGCCTGCAGATGGCCACCATCCGCAACATGGCGCTGGCCTGGGTGCTGACCCTGCCGGTCGCCATCACGCTGTCGGCCTGCCTGTACGCGCTGCTGCACACGATGTTCTGAGCGGGGCGCGGCCTCTGACGAAAAGGTACGGTCCGTCGCGATGATCGTTATGCTGGGCGCTGCAACACCAGGGGCAGCAGCCGCGCATGGCCGATACCGTGCATCACGATCCCGCCGCGCCGGATCCCTCGCTGCCGGCGGCGCCACCGGTGCCGGCGTCCCGCGACGATAGCGTCCCGTCGACTCGCGTCTCGTCGGCGCAGCTCGCCGCCATCCTGCGCACGGTCACCCTGATCGCCGGGGCGGGGCTGCTGCTGTGGCTGTTCTCCCAGGTCATGCTGCTGCTGTTCTTCGCGGTGCTGCTCGCCTGCACCCTGCGCGGCGGCGCGGATGGGCTGTCCAGGCTGACCCGGCTGCCCGCCGGGCTGATGCTGGCCGCGATCAGCCTGCTGCTGCTTGCCGCGATCGTCGGCGTGGTCTGGTGGATCGGCCCGCAGCTGGTGCAGCAGGGCAGCGACCTCGTGAACGAGCTGTCGTCGGAGATCGACCGGCTCTCGCAGCATTACGGCTCGACGCCCTGGGCGCGCTCGATCAGGCAGCATCTCTCCGGCTCGACCCCGAGTGCCGAGCAGGTCACCGCGCCGGCCTTCAAGGTGGTCGGCCTGACGCTGGGCGCGCTGGCCGACCTGGTGCTGGTGCTGATCACCGCGCTCTATCTCGCGATCTCGCCCGCACTCTACCAGCGCGGCCTGCTCCGCCTGATCGCGATCCGGCATCGGCCGCGGGCACTCGCCGTCCTGCGCGACGTCGGGCGCACCCTGCGCCGCTGGCTGCTGGGCCAGATGGTCGACATGGTGGTGGTCGGCCTGATCACCGCGATCGGCATGCGCATCCTCGGCGTGCCGGTGCCGCTGGCGCTCGGGGTGCTGGCGGGGGTGCTGACCTTCATTCCCTATTTCGGCGCCGCGATGGCCGGCGTGCCGGCGGTGCTGGTCGCCCTCACGGTGAGTCCGAACACGGCGCTCTACGCGGTGCTCGTGTTCCTGCTCTGCCACCTGGTCGAGGGCTACGTGCTGTCGCCGCTGGTGCAGCGTCGGCTGGTGGAGCTGCCGCCGGCGCTGACCCTGCTGTCGATGGCCGCGTCCGGCGCCCTGTTCGGCCCGCTCGGCATCATCCTCGGCACGCCGATCGCCGCGGCCACCATGGTCGCGGTGCGGGAAGGCTACGTGGTCAGCGTGCTGGGCGCCAGCGAGGCGCACGATCCGGGCTGACCCGATCAGCCGCGCCCGGGCTCGCCCACCGTCTGGAGCGGCGAGGCGAAGCCATTCTCGCGATAGCGCCCCGACACGGGCCACGCGGCGAGGCCGCGGCGGCCCCACTCGCGCACCGCGTGTCGCGCCGGCCGCTCGACCAGATGGTGCAGCAGGCAGGCGCTGCCCTGGATCGACAGGCAGAGCAGGATGGCCGCCGGGATCGCCAGCCCGGGCCGATCCAGCGGCAGGCGGGACAGCAGCCCGCCCCAGATCATCAGGATCAGGGCGTGGCACATGTAGACGCAGTACGAGCTCTCGCCGAGATAGCGGCCGACCGCACCGAGCCGGCCGGTCCAGCCGCCGTTGAGCGACAGGAACAGCATCGTCCAGATCAGGGCGGCGAAGAACAGCCCCGGATGATGCGACCCCGCGAGCAGCAGCGTCGCGCTCCAGCCGAGGCCCAGGGCGAGCACGCGGATCCGGCACAGCGCGTCGGTCAGGGCGCCCGCCAGCCGGCGCAGCAGGGCGCCCAGCGCGAACTCCAGCGTCACACGCGCCAGCGGCGCGTGCAGCCAGGCCAGCTGGTCGGTCTCCATCCCGGCGATGACCAGGCACCCGACGCCGATGCCGGCGAGCAGCAGCAGCCATGACCGGGCCGTGACGATGCCGTAGAACAGCGGCGGCGCCAGCATGTAGGCCGCCCATTCGCTGCTGATCGACCAGGACGGGAAGTTCCAGGAGCGGTGGTCGGCGCCGACGATGCCGTTCAGCAGCAGGAGCTGGTCGATCAGGGCGCGAAGCGAGAAGTTCTGCGCGTCCGCCGGATGGAAGCCGATCGCCAGCCGCAGCGTGCCGATCAGCAGCACGAAGGCGGTCAGCATCGCCAGGTGCACCGGGTAGAGGCGCGCGAAGCGGGCGACGAGGAACTCCAGCATGGCGTGCCGCCTTAGCGGCGGGCACAGGATGCGCGAGTGCATGTGGAACAGCACGAAGCCGGACAGCACGAAGAAGCCGTCCACCAGGACCGGACCCTTGCCGAGGAACGCGCCGTTCTGGTCGAGCCGGAACGGAGCCAGCGGAGCCGCGTGGAAGGCGACCACCCACCAGGCGAGGAGCGCGCGCAGGCTGGTCAGCGCGCCCATGTTGGCCGGGATCATGGCGGCGGCCGGTGGCCCCGCGGGCCTCGAGAACATGTGTCCGGCCCCCGTGCCGATCGGGGCGACGATCCGCTCCCGCTTCCCCACCTTGAGCGCAAGGCGGTTAATGCTCCGTTAAGCGTGGCGGGCTTGGAGCGGGCGCGGCCAGTGCCTAACTGGTTGGTGCACCCCTGCTGCGCGTTCCTCGAGCACGTGCGGGGCTTGCCTCAGCTCGAACAGGATCATGGCGCCCATGCCCGACACGCTCACGCATGCCTTGCCGTCTGCCGGCGCCGAACTCCCGCGTTGGGATCTGTCGGATCTCTATGCCGGCCCCGAGAGCGAGGCGCTGGCGGCGGACCTGCTTTCTGCCGGGACTGGTGCGAAGGCGTTCGCCGCGCAGCACGCAGGGAGGCTCGCCGGATACGACGCCGTCCGGCTGGCCGGCGCGATCGCGGACTACGAGCGCATCGACGAGCTGCTCGGGCGGGCCTCGTCCTACGCGGGGCTGCTTTTCGCCGCCGACTCCGGTGATGCGCGGGTCGCGCGATTCTACCAGTCGATCAGCGAGCGGATCACCCAGATCGGAACCGACCTGGTGTTCTTCACCCTGGAGCTGAACCGGATCGAGGAGGCGGACCTCGCCGATCGCCTGCGCGACCCCGCGCTCGCGGCTTGGGCGCCGTTCCTGCGCGACCTGCGGGTGTTCCGGCCGCACCAGCTCTCCGACGAGATCGAGCGCGTGCTGCACGAGAAGGAGGTCACCGGGCGCGCCGCCTGGAGCCGGCTGTTCGACGAGACGATGGCGGGTCTGCGGGTCGGCATCGGCTCGGAGCGGCTCACCGTCGGCGAGGCGCTGAACCGCCTGTCGGATCCTGATCGCGACGCGCGCGAGCAGGCCGCGCGCGCGATCGGCACGCTGTTCTCCGAGAACATCCGGCTGTTCTCCCTGATCACCAACACGCTGGCGAAGGACAAGGAGATCACCGACGGCTGGCGGCACTACCCGCGGCCCGGCAGTGCGCGCAACCGCGGCAACATGGTCGAGGACGAGGTGGTGGATGCCCTGGTCGCCGCCGTGACCGACGACTACGCGCGGCTGTCGCATCGCTACTACACCCTCAAGGCCGGCTGGCTCGGGCTCGACAAGCTCGAGCACTGGGACCGCAACGCGCCGCTCCCCGGCGACGACGCCGGCGCGATCAGCTGGGACGAGGCGCGTCGTCGGGTGCTCGACGCCTATGAGGGCTTCGATCCGCGGGTCGGCGCGGTCGCCCGCCGTTTCTTCGACCGTCCGTGGATCGATGCCGCCCCGCGTCCGGGCAAGGCGGCCGGCGCCTTCGCCCATCCGACGGTGCCGTCGGCGCACCCCTACATCCTGCTCAATTTCCATGGCCGCACGCGCGACGTGATGACGCTCGCGCACGAGCTCGGCCACGGCGTGCACCAGGTGCTTGCCGCCGAACAGGGCTACCTGATGTCCGGCACGCCGCTGACGCTCGCCGAGACCGCGAGCGTGTTCGGCGAGATGCTGACCTTCCGCGCGCTGCTCGACGCGCAGGCCGATCCGGCGCGGCGACGCCTGATGCTGGCGGGCAAGGTCGAGGACATGCTGAACACGGTGGTGCGGCAGATCGCCTTCTACCGCTTCGAGACCCTGCTGCACGACGAGCGGCGCGGCGGCGAGCTGCTGCCCGCCCGGATCGGCGAGCTGTGGCGTCAGGTGCAGCGCGAGAGCCTGGGGCCGGCCTTCAACTTCACGCCGGACTACGACGTGTTCTGGGCCTACGTGCCGCATTTCGTGCACTCGCCCTTCTACGTCTACGCCTACGCCTTCGGCGACTGCCTGGTGAACGCGCTCTACGGCGTGTTCGCCTCCGGCCATCCCGGGTTCCAGGACAAGTATCTGGAGATGCTGCGCGCCGGCGGCACCGAGCGGCACCGCGAGCTGCTGCGGCCGTTCGGGCTAGACGCCTCCGACCCTTCCTTCTGGCGGCGCGGGCTCGACGTGATCGCGGGCTTCATCGACGAGCTGGAAGCCAGCTGATGGCCGAGCGCGACCTCGACCGCGGCAGCAGCGTCTTCGGCGAGCTGCGCCGGCTGGCACGCACCTCCGGCGCCGTGGGCGGCATCGCCGCCCGCCTCGCCGGCGAACGCATCGGCATACGCACCAACAAGCTGTCACACGCGGAGGATCTGCGCGCGGTGCTCGGCGGCCTGAAGGGGCCGCTGATGAAGGTGGCGCAGCTGCTCTCGACGATCCCCGACGCGCTGCCGGAGGAGTATGCCGCCGAGCTGGCGCAGCTGCAGGCCAACGCGCCGGCGATGGGCTGGTCGTTCGTGCGTCGACGCATGTCCGCAGAGCTCGGTCCGGACTGGGAGCGACGCTTCCGCGCGTTCGGCCGCGAGGCGGCGGCGGCGGCGAGCCTGGGGCAGGTGCACCGCGCCGTGCTGCCGGACGGGCGGGACGTCGCCTGCAAGCTGCAGTACCCGGACATGCCCTCGACGGTGGAAGCCGACCTGCGACAGCTCAAGGTCGCGATGGGCATCTACCACCGCATGGACAGCACGATCCAGCAGGACGACGTCTACAAGGAGCTCGCCGAGCGGGTGCGCGAGGAGCTCGAC
The DNA here is from genome assembly GCA_964245725.1 of uncultured Acetobacteraceae bacterium. Taxonomy (GTDB): domain Bacteria; phylum Pseudomonadota; class Alphaproteobacteria; order Acetobacterales; family Acetobacteraceae; genus Lichenicoccus. The sequence continues at coordinate 11,472 of CAXTOC010000017.1, forward strand.
TACAAGCGCGAGGCGGCGCACCTGCGGCTGTACCGGCTGATGCTGCGCGACTTCCCGCTGGTCACCGTGCCGGAGCCGGTCGAGGCGCTGTCGACCTCGCGCCTGCTGACGATGGAATGGGTCGACGGCAAGGGCTTCAAGCAGCGGCTGGAGGAGGATCCGTCGCAGGAGAGCCGCAACAGCGTCGCCCGCGCGCTGTTCGGCGCCTGGTATCGCCCGCTCTACGGCTACGGGGTCATCCACGGCGACCCCCACCTGGGCAACTTCCTGATCCGTTCGGACGACGGCCTGAACCTGCTGGATTTCGGCGCGATCCGCATCTTCCCGTCCAAGTTCGTGCGCGGCATCATCGACCTGCACGAGGCGATCAGCCGCGACGACCTCGATCTGGCGCATCACGCCTACGAGGCCTGGGGCTTCACCGACCTCTCGCGCGAGAAGATGGAGGTGCTGAACGGCTGGGCGCGGTTCCTGTACGAGCCGCTGATGCAGGACCGGGTGCGGCCGATCCAGGACACCGCGGATCCGCAGTACGGGCGGGCGGTGCTGGAGAAGGTCTATGCCGGGCTCAAGCAGACGGGCGGGGTCAAGCCGCCGCGGGAATTCGTGCTCATGGACCGCTCCGCCGTGGGCCTAGGCAGCGTCTTCCTCAGGCTGGGCGCCAAGCTGAACTGGCACCGCATGTTCCACGAGATGATCGACGGCTTCAACGAGGCCGAGCTCGCCGAGCGGCAGCGTTCGGCGCTGGCGGAGACGCAGGTACCACCGCCGATCGGCTAGGTCGGACAGCGGGCGGCGCTGCCGCCCGGCTGCCGGTCATTCGCCCGCGACGATGCGCAGGTTGCGCTCCATGTGTGCCAGCTGGCGGTAGATCGCGAGATAGTCCTCCGCCATGCGGCGGGCGGTGAAGCGGGTCTCGAAGCGGCGGCGTATCGCGCCGGTGCTCAGCTCCTTCAGGCGGCCCACCGCGCCGATCGCGCTGGTCTCGTCCTCGACGATGAACCCGGTCAGCCCATCCTCGATCACCTCGGAGACCGAGCCGCGGTTGAACGCGATCACCGGGGTGCCGCACGCCATCGCCTCGATCATCACCAGGCCGAACGGCTCGGGCCAGTCGATCGGCATCAGCAGGCCACGGGCGCCGGACAGGAAGTCGGGCTTCTGGCTGTCGTTGATCTCGCCGATCAGCTCGACGCCGTCGCCCAGCATCGGCCGGATCTTGCGCTCGAAATACTCCGCGTCGACGCGGTCGACCTTGGCCGCGATCTTCAACGGGATGCCGCTGGCGCGTGCGATCCGGATCGCCTTGTCGACGCCCTTCTCGGGGCAGATCCTGCCGAGGAAGGCGAGATAGTCGCGATCGCTCGGCCGCGGCGTCAGCAGCCTTTCCGGCAGGCCGTGCAGCACCGTGCGCACGAAGTTGGCCTGCGGCAGCGGACGGCGCTGGCTGTCGGAGATCGAGACCACCGGCACCTTGTTGAAGGTGTTGAACACGGGCTGCAGCTCGGGCAGGTCGAGGCGGCCGTGCAGGGTGGTGACGAAGGGCAGGCGCTGGCGGCTGAAGAACGAGAACGGCCAGTAATCCATGTGGAAGTGCAGCACGTCGAAATCGCCCGAGCGGCGGGCGACGTGCTCCATCATCAGCATGTGCGGCGCGATCGGATCGCGGATCGCCGGATCCAGACGCAGCGCGCGCGGCCAGGAGGCGTGCAGATCTGCGCTGGTCACGCTGTCGCCGCTCGCGAACAGCGTCACGTCGTGCCCGAGATTGACCAGCTCCTCGGTCAGAAACGACACCACCCGCTCCGTGCCGCCGTAGAGTTTCGGCGGAACCGCTTCGTGGAGAGGTGCAATCTGGGCGATCCGCATTAAGATGCGCTCCTTAAGTGTGGCATCTTGGTTAGACGGCCCGATCGCGGCATTTTGGCGGCGGTGGCAGGACTTTCTCAGGCCATTTCGATCAGGATGTGGATCGGCTATGAACCGTCCAGAACCGCCGTGGTTCTTTTGCGGGCGCTTCTGGCCATCTCGCTCCTGCAGCCGGGTAGAACGACATGTCAGCTCATCGAGTGAGGCGGTCAGCGGATCCTTCAGTCACGGTCTCGGACGCCGACCTGGTGCGTCTGGCGAGCCGGCCGATGGCGTTCATGACGCGCTACGTGATGCGCCACAAGCTGCAGCACGCCGCGATCATGCTCTCGGTGGTGCTGGCGGTCGGCTGCGCCGTCGGCTCGTCCTACGCCGTCAACTACCTGGTCGACACGCTGAACGCGCACCAGGGCGCGGCGCACCAGGCCGGCCGCATGGGTCCGGTGTGGCGGGCGGTGATCTTCCTGGGCGGCCTGATCGCGCTCGACAACATGTCCTGGCGGATCGGCGGCTGGGTCTCCACCCACGCCTTCGTCACCGTGACCGGAGACCTGCGCCGCGACCTGTTCCGCCACCTGACCGGCCACGCTCCGTCCTACTTCGCCGACCGCATGCCCGGCACCCTGGCCGGCCGCATCTCGGCCACCTCGACGGCGATGTTCACGCTGGAGAACCTCGCCTTCTGGAACGTGCTGCCGCCGTGCCTGAACGTCGGCTTCTCGATCCTGCTGATGATCATCGTCAGCCCGCTGATGGCCGCGGTGCTGGTGGTGCTGGCGGCACTGCTGTCGTGGCTGATGTTCCGCCTCGCCGCCGGCGGCCGGCCGCTGCACCACCGCTACGCTACCGAGGCGGCGCGGGTCGACGGCGAGCTGCTCGACGTCATCAACAACATGCCGCTGGTGCGCGCCTTCGGCGCCACCCACCGCGAGCGGCGTCGCTTCGGCGACCGCATGAAGGTCGAGATGGGCTGGCGCGGCCGCTCGCTGCGCTACCTCGAGAAGCTGCGGCTGACCCACGCGGCGCTGACCGCGATCCTCACCGCGGGCCTGCTGATCTGGGCGATCCTGCTCTGGCAGGCGCACCGGGCGAGCGTTGGCGAGGTGGTCATGGTGACCACGCTCGGCTTCATGATCCTGCACGGCACGCGCGATCTCGCGGTGGCGCTGGTGGAGACGATCCAGCACGTCGCCCGGCTGGCCGAGGCGCTCGGCACCCTGCTGCTGCCGCACGACATGCCCGACGCGCACGACGCCACCGGCTTCACCGGCCCGGCGAAGGGCGAGGTGGTGTTCGACCGCGTGACCTACGCCTATCCCGGCGGCACGCCGATCCTCGACGGCTTCGACCTCAAGGTCGAGGCCGGCACCCGGGTCGGGCTGGTGGGACGCTCCGGCTCGGGTAAGACCACCGTGCTCGCGCTGCTGCAGCGGCTGCGCTACATCCAGGGCGGCCACATCAGGATCGACGGCAAGGAGCTCGGCCGGCTCACCGAGGAGGCGCTGCGCGCGGTGATCTCGGTGGTGCCGCAGGACGTCACCCTGTTCCATCGCAGCGTCATGGAGAACATACGCTACGGCAAGCCGGAGGCGTCCGACGAGGAGGTCGAGGCGGCAGCCGAGGCGGCGGAGTGCCGGGACTTCATCGACGCGATGGAGGACGGGTTCAACACCCAGGTCGGCGACCGCGGGGTAAAGCTCTCCGGCGGGCAGCGGCAGCGTCTGGCGATCGCCCGTGCCTTCCTGCGCAACGCGCCGATCCTGCTGCTCGACGAGGCCACCAGCGCGCTGGATTCCGAAAGCGAGCTGCGGGTGCAGGAGGCACTGGATCGGCTGATGGTCGGGCGCACCGTGATCGCGGTGGCGCACCGCCTCTCCACCCTGCGCGACTTCGACCGCATCATCGTGATGCAGTCGGGACGGGTGCTGCAGGATGGCCCGCCCACCGATCTGGAGCGGGTCGAGGGGCCGTATCGGGATCTGCTCAGCCTGCAGGCGGTCAGCCTCGAGGACGTCGATTGAGCCCGGCCTCGATCAAATGCTTGTGAACGGAGCGTTTTGATATCATAATGACAGCTCCTGGCCGAGCACCCTGCCGGCCCAGTTCGAGCTGGATCGTTCCGAATGCGTTTCGTTCATTCCTCCGAGCTTCCCCTCCGTCCGGGGATCCTAGGTGCGGCCAATCACCTCGCCGGCGAACCGCAGCGTCCCGCGGTCGCCAGCCTGGAGCCCGTGCTGGCCAGCACCGCGCGGGAGAACCTGAGCCAGCGCGCCTACCTGCGTATCCGCTCCTCGCTGATCCACAGCGAGCTGCGTCCGGGACAGCGCCTGGTGCTGCGGCCGCTGGCCGCCGAGCTGCGGCTCAGCCCGACGCCGGTGCGCGAGGCGCTGCTGCGCCTGGTGTCGGAGCAGGCGCTGACCCTGGACGAGCGCGGCTCGGCCATCGTGCCGGTGATCGGGCTCGAGGAGTTCCGCGAGATCATCGACATACGCTGCGATCTCGAGGGACGCGCCGCCGCACGCGCCGTGGTGCAGGCGAGCCCGTCGGAGGTCGAGCAGATCGCCTTCCTGATGCAGGCCTACCAGAGCGCCGTGCAGGCCGACGACCAGCCCTCGATGCTCGGCCGCAGCGCCGAGCTGCATCGCCTGGTCTGCCGGGTCGCGCGCGCGCCGCTGATCCTGCGCATCCTCGAAGGCATCTGGATGCGCATCGGGCCGGTCTATGCCTTGAGGACGGCGGCGCCGGCGCCTCCGTTCGACGGCAGCCATCCGCACGAGCGCCTGCTGGCCGCGTTCCGCAGCCACGACGCGGACGCGGCGCGCCTGGCGGTGATCGCCGACGTGCGGCACAGCTCGGACTGGCTCGAGGGTGCCCTGGTCGGGGTCGAGCCGGATCGGGTGGGCGGCGGCTGAGGGCAGACCGGGGCGCTGCCCCGGACCCGCCGGGGCCTGAGGCTCCGGGGCCCCATTCGACGGATCAGGAGGGGGCGGACTGTACCTTCGGCTCGGTGAGGTTCCTCAGGCCGGGCACCTCGATGTCGATCTCCAGCGTGGAGACCGAGGCGCCGCGATCCAGCTTGATCTGCACCTTGTCCTGATCGATCGTCACGTGCTTGGCGATCACGGCCAGGATCTCCTCGCGCAGCTTGGTGATCAGGTCGGACTGGCCCTCCTTGTTGCTGCGCTCGTGCGCCAGCAGGATCTGCAGCCGGTCGCGTGCCACCGGCGCGGAATTCTTGTTGCGGCTGAAGAAGCTGAGGAGGCTCATGCCACCCTCCACTTGAACCACTTGGCGAACAGGCTCTTGCGGTCGCTCGGCACGCTCATCTCCAGGCTCTCGCCCTGCAGCCGCCGCACCGCGTCCATGTAGGCGCGCGCCGGCGCGCTCTCCGGATTGGCGAGAGTGACGGGGGAGCCGAGGTTCGACGCCCGCAGCACCTCCTCGCTCTCGGGGATGATGCCGAGCAGCGGGATCGACAGGATCTCCAGCACGTCCTCGGTGCGCAGCATCTCGCCGCGCGCCGCCCGCACGGGATCATAGCGGGTCAGCAACAGGTGCTTGTCCAGCTTCTGGCCGTTCTTGGCCTTCAGCGTGGTGCTGTCGAGCAGGCCGATGATGCGGTCGCTGTCGCGCACCGACGACACCTCCGGGTTGGTCACCACCACGGCCTCGTCGGCGTGGTACATGGCCAGCTGCGCGCCCTTCTCGATGCCGGCGGGGCTGTCGCACACCACCCAGTCGAACTTTTCGCGCAGCTCGTCGATCACCCGGGCGACCCCGTCGGGGGTGAGGGCGTCCTTGTCGCGGGTCTGCGAGGCCGGCAGGATCGACAGTGTCTCGCAGCGCTTGTCGCGGATCAGCGCCTGGTTGAGCTTGGCATCCCCCTGCACCACGTTGATCAGGTCGAACACCACGCGCCGCTCGGCACCCATCACCAGGTCCAGGTTGCGCAGCCCCACGTCGAAATCCACCACGACGACGTTCTTGCCGCTGAGCGCCAGTGCGGCACCGATCGCGGCGGTCGAGGTCGTCTTGCCGACTCCGCCCTTGCCCGATGTGACGACCAGAACCTTGGCCATGGATCCTCCTGTGCGAATTCAGTCGAGCGGCAGAAGCAACAGCGTCTCGTCGTCCAGCCTGGCCTGGGTGCTGCGTCCGACCAGGCCCGCCGGCATGTCCTCCGCCGTCATGTAATAGCCGTCAATGGCGATCAGCTCGGCGTTCATCCGCCGGCACAGGATGCGCGCGTCGCGGTTGCCGCCGAGCCCGGCCACGGCCCGGCCGCGCAGCGTGCCGTAGATGTGGATGGAGCCGCCGGCAGCGACCTCGGCGCCGGAGGCGACCGAGCCGATGACGATCACGTCCCCCTCGGCGAAGACGATCGACTGGCCCGAGCGCACCGGCTCCTCGATCAGCAGCGACGGCGCGCCGGTCGGCCTGGCACGCGCCGGAGCTTCCGGCCGGGTCTCCGGCTCGCTGGGCAGCTCGACCGCGCCGATCGCGCGGCCGCCCTCGAAGCCCTGCGGCCAGTTCCAGCCGGCGGTGGCCGGCCAGGAGGCGTCGGCGCCTTCGATCGAGATGATACGCACCCCGCGCTGCGTCAGCGCGTCGAACAGCCCCGCCAGGCCGTGATCCTCGGGTGCCAGCAGGCCGAGATCGAGGATCACCGGACGGCCGGCGAAGAAGCTGGGCGAGCGGCCGAGCTGGGCGTCCAGCCCCTGCAGCCAGCCGGCGAGCGGCGGCTCGGGCGACAGCACCAGCGCCATGAAGGAGCGACCGCGGACACGGATCTGCACGGGATTGGGTTCGGTCACTGGCTGCGACTATCCGGGCGCGGCGATCCGGTCAATCTCGAAACGACATCCCCGGCTTGGACGAGATCCCCGGCTTGGACGAGATTCTTGTCGAGCGTGCACCGCCGCTCCCGCGCATTCCATGACCGCAGGATCCGGCGCCGACTCCGGGTTCGGCGGCTGGCGGCAGGTGGCACAATGAAATAGCTTGCCGCGGATGCGCATCCTGCACCACCTCCCGCTCTCGCCGTTCTCGCGCAAGGTGCGCCTGGTGCTGAACGAGAAGCGGCTGCCGTTCGAGCTCAAGGTCGAACGGCTGTCCGAGCGGCGGCCGGAGTACCTGGCGCTGAACCCGGCCAACACGGTGCCGATGCTGGTCGAGGAGAACGGGCTGTCGATCCCGGACTCCGCGGTGATCTGCGAGTATCTGGAGGAAGCCTATCCCGACACGCCGCTGCTCGGCCGCACGCTGGCCGAGCGGGTCGAGGTGCGCCGGCTGGTGGCCTGGTTCGACGGCAAGTTCGCGATGGAGGTGACGCGCAACCTGCTGCACGAGAAGATCATCAAGCGCCTGGTCGGCCGCGGCAACCCGGACGCGGCGGCGCTGCGCGCCGGTTACGCCAACGTCGCCGGACATCTCGACTATATCGGCTGGCTGGCGGAGACCCGGAAGTGGCTGGCCGGCCCGAGCCTGTCGCTGGCGGATTTCGCCGCCGCGGCGCACCTGTCGTCGCTGGACTATATCGGCGACATCGACTGGAGCCTGTCGCCGCCGACGCGCGACTGGTACGCGCGGATGAAGTCGCGCCCGAGCTTCCGCTCGATCCTGAACGACCGCATGACCGGCGTGAACCCGCCGCAGCATTATGCCGACCTCGATTTCTGAGCCGTCTTGAAGCGCGATCCTGCGCCGGACGCGCTGCCCTCCGACGATCCGGGCACGCTGCTGATCTTCGGCCTCGGCTATGCCGCCGGGGCGCTCGCGCGACTCGCGGTGTCGCGCGGCTGGCGCGTCCTCGGCACCACCGGCCAACCGGCTCCGGCCGAGCCGGACGGAGTGACCCGGCTCCGGTTCGAGGACGCCGCCGCCGTGCTGCCGCAGGCCACCCACCTGCTCGCCTCCGCACCTCCGGGGGAGCCGGGCGATCCGGTGCTGGCGCGCCACGCGGCCGCGATCGCTTCCGCTCCGCGGCTTCGCTGGATCGGCTACTTCTCCACCACCGGCGTCTATGGCGACCGGGACGGCGGCTGGGTCGATGAGCGCAGCGAGCCTGCGCCGGCCTCGCGCCGCGGGCAGCGCCGCCTCGAAGCCGAGCGGCGTTGGCGCGAGCTGGCCGGCGCTGCCACCGCCGGCGTCGTCGACATCCTGCGTATCGCCGGCATCTACGGGCCCGGGCGCAGCGCCTTCGACGGCCTGCGCGCGGGGGAGGCACGTCGCATCCTGGCACCGGGCCACTGCTTCGGCCGCATCCATCGCGACGACATCGCCGGCGGCACGCTGGCGGCGATGCACCGGCCGCCTTCGGGGGCGCGCGTGCTCAACCTGACCGACGACCTGCCGGAGGAGAGTGCGGTCGTCACCGCGCACGCGGCGCGGCTGCTCGGCCTGCCGGTGCCGCCGGGCCTGCCGCTGCAGCAGGCCTGGCCGGAGATGAGCCCGATGGCGCGCTCGTTCTGGGCCGACAACCGCAAGGTCTCCAGCCGGCTCACCCAGGAGCTGCTCGGCTATCGCTGGCGCTATCCCACCTACCGCGAAGGCCTGGCCGCCATCCTCGCGGAGGAAGCCGCGACGTCAGCCTGACCGGGCGGCCTCGCGCAGC
>CAXTOC010000018.1:0-19484 GCA_964245725.1 uncultured Acetobacteraceae bacterium
TGCTCCAGTTCCGCCGCGGCTCTACTCTCAGTCATGTCGAGCGCCGCAAGCACCTCTCGGCAGGTCGCCAGATAAGGTTCGCCAAATGGCGTCAGATGGAGCGCCCGCGTGCTTCGATGCAAGAGTTGCATGCCGGGCCGGCCCTCCAGGAACGCGATCGCGCGCGTCACCGTTGCAGACGAATATCCAGGGCCTTGGGCGGCCGAGGCTAGCGAGCCGCGATCCACCAAGGCCATGAAGGCCCGCATGGCGTCGATCCTGTCCAATCTTGCCGCTATGCGATCAGCCCTTGCGGGCTACGTGCATTCTGTCGTCTCCTGCGACGCATCATGCTTAGCTGGCGGTCGATCGCGTGGGGGTGCCCTCCCATGCATGCGGTTTTTCGGTCGCAAAAGGTTGGCAAGGTCGAAGTGTTCTACAGGGAAACGGGACCCGCCGACGGCTCCGTCATCCTTCTGCTGCACGGCTTTCCCACCGCGAGCCATCTGTTCCGGGACCTCATCCCGGAGCTTGCCAGCCAGTATCGCGTGATCGCCTCGGATCTGCCGGGTTTTGGCAACACCGCCGCTCCGCCGCGAGGCGCGTTTACCTGCAGCTTCGACGGCCTTGCGGAAGTCATGGCAGGGCTCGTGGACGCGCTCGGCCTTGCCCGATACGCACGTTACATCTTCGATCACGGTGCGCCCGCGGGGATACGCCTCGCCATGCGTTCTCCCGAGCGCGTCGCGGCCATCGTCACCAGAACGGCAACGCTTACGTCGAGGGCTTCAGCGACGCCTGCGGCGTCGCACACGATCCCAACACCTTGGTGGCGGCGCCGTCACGATCGACGACGCCGTCATGCCGAATGCGACGAAGCCGTTCGTGGCCCGCGTCACCACCCCATCACCATGTTTCCGGTGAATGACGACGCGCCGGTTCTGGCCAACACCGCCGTCGTATCCCGGGACGTGGGCCATACCGTGCCGCAGGCGGCATCGGCAGGCGACGCGCTGGCGGCGTTGCGCGAGGAGCCGATGCTGGACATCCTGGTGACCGACGAAGCCATGCCGAACATGAGAGGGCTGCAACTGGCCGAGGCCGTCCGCCCCAGGTATACCCATACGTCGGTGCTGCTGGTCAGCGGCAATACTGAATCGACGTGGGAAGTCGATCTCGACATGCCGCGGTTGGACAAGCCGTTACGCAGAAAGGCTTGGCGGACACCCTCGGAGCGGCAGTTGATCGCGCTTTAAGCACGGATGTCGTGTCGCTGCGCGTCCGCGGTCCTGACAAGTAACTAGATGCATGCACTATATGTCACGATGCTCTACACTGGGTGCCGCTCCAGTTGCCCGCTAACTTCAAGCATCTGCTTTGCGAGCGCAGTATGCTGCTGGTCCGCCTGTCTGGCCTCTTCGAGCGAGGCTCGCATGCTCTGTTCGGTCTGCATCAAATTCAGCTGCCCAGCGTAGGTGGCAAGAGTTCCGAATGAGGCGATCCAGTAGTGCAGGGCGAGCTGGCCTGCGGCAATGATCCCGAGATCGCGGCTCATCGCGTCCGGCGCCGTCTGCCGGATCTTCTTGCTGACGTCGAAATGCGCGTCGAGAATCGGGTTGCCAACGTCCTCCGCACCGCCGGTTTCCTGCAGTGCCTGCGAGACGCGTTGCGCCCACTGCTCCGCCGTCTTGTTGCCCGCCTGCAGAGCGGATCTTAGCTCAGGATGGCTCGCGTCGTTCTGGATCTCACTCGTAGCCGTCTTCGCCACTTCGCTGCCTGCCTTCAACGCCTGCAGTCCCTGTGCAACCAGGACCTTAAGTTCTTGATCGGCCATCTTCTCACCTCTTTCGGCGCTTCTCGCTGCGCAGGCTGACCAACGGCACCCCGACGCGGACGGTTCCGGATTCGCGTCCGTTCCGTGCGCACATCAGCGAGATCAAGGAGTGTCTTGTTCGGAGCATTGGCGACGTCGGTTTGCGGATGCGTGCGACGCCGAACATCGAGCTGCCAATGCCATCACTCCTGACTGCCTTGAGTTGGAGCGGTCAGGCACATGCGAAGATGCGTCGAGACCGAACTGATGCGATCAGCGACGATGTCGTCGAGGACGCCACTACGAGATTGCCGGCTAGTCTGCCGAACCTCGGCTGTCGCCGCAGACCCTCCTATGGGCCGGGAGTTCGCGGTCCAGCAGGCGGGTGGACGCCTCGCCAGGGCCTGGACGCGGCGGGGATCAGCATCGTCGGCATCATGCGGATGCACGGCTGGAAGATCCGGGCGATGGTCGGCCGCTACGTCAGCGAGCCGCTGGCACGGCGCAGAAGGGCAGCAGGCGCGTCGAGCGGCACGAACGCGCCGGCTGACGCCCACGCTGAAGCTTCGAAGCGCCTACCGTTGCCGTCCCGCTGAGTGGTCTAGCAGCGCCGCTGCAAACCTGAGCACGGCAGCCCGCCGGTAGCAGGTGGTCAGGACGGGCAGGCCGATGACGGGAGCTTGCTGCAGGCGGACGTGACGACAATGGCGGATGACGGGATCAAGGCGGTGGTGATCCACGGCGCCGACCTCAACGAGGTCGGGACGGCTGCCGATCCCGCAGGCGCTGCCCGACATGGTCGATGCCGGCGATCGCGAGGTCCCGCCCAATGTCAGGCTTCTCGCATGACCGCACGACGGACGCGTCGGATTGCCAGCCCGGTCAGCAGGACGACGACGGGAATGCTGAGAGCCGCGACGACGTCCACCTCGATCCGAAGCCCGGCAGCTTTCGCACCCTTAGCGGCATAGGTGACCAGCCCAACGATGTAGTAGGCGATCGCTGCCACGGACAGGCCCTCCACAGTCTCCTGCAGACGCAACTGCAGCCTGGCGCGGCGATCCATCGACTCCAGCACACGTTGACTCTGGCCTTCGCGGGTGATCTCGACGCGCGTCGTCAGCAGTTGCGTGACTTGGGCCAGTCGCTGCGAAAGCTTCTCCTGGCGTGTCGCCATGGACCGGCACGTCTCGATCGCTGGAGCCAGACGCCGCTCCGTGAATTCCTGGAAAGTTTGCAGGCCTGATAGGCGCTCCTCCCGCAACTCGAGGATGCGGCGATGCACCAGCGCCTCGTAGGCGAAGGCTGCATCGAAACGATACGAGTTTCGTGATTGCTCGCTCTCGATCTCGGCCTCGAGCCGCGTCAATCTCTCGAACAGCAGCGGCTCGTCAACCTCCTTCTTCATGACCAAGGCCCCGGTGATTTCGGCCAGCTGCTGTTCGCCGCGCGTCAGTGCCGGCGCAAGAGCGCGGGCCACCGGCAAGGCCATGAGCGCCAGGATGCGGTACGTGTCGATCTCCAGCAGTCGCTGTATCATACGACCTGCCTGCAGCGGCGTCATCGATCGATCCAGGATCAGGAAGCGACTGAAGCCGTCATCACGTATGCGGAAATCGCTCATCGCGTAGGCGCCTCCCGCCGCGATGGAGGCGCCTACCAGGGGGTTGCCATCGAAGCACTGAGCGCTGATCGCGGTGAAGTCGGGAACTGGCTCGGTCGCATGGAACACGGTCACATGGGTGGCGACGATGATCTGCCCAGGGAGCCGCGACAACCAATCCTCAGGTACCTCACCGATGGCGGCTTCGCTGAAAGGGTCGTCGGACTTGCTGTCGATCAGGAAGACAAGCCGAAGGAACTCGGTGTGCCGCTCGCACTTGATCCGGAACGACCCGAGGTCCGATGCAAAATGGTTTGACGCCGCTGACGGCGGCGCGACCCCGTAATGCGCCGCGAGTTGCTGCACCCACACCCATCCGGCCTCGCGCTGTCCGCCCTCGATAAACAATGCCAGGTAGGTCGCACGCATCGGTGCGCGAATAGGTACGGGAGGGCGCGCATGCGCCTCATCGTTGAGTTCCAGTCGCTGTGGGTGGCTCGGCGGCAATATCACGGCGCAACGTTCTCCGGACGCGAATGGCTGGCACTACCGACGGCGGGGATCCTGTCGGCCACACCTTGAGGTGCTGCCTGAGGCGACAGCCCTCACCCTAAGCTCTCGGCATGGTCTTGTCACACTGTCGTCGCACCAACCGGCCAGCTCTCTTTCTACGAATATGCGAGGTCAAGATCGCGCAGAACAGCTCGGTGAGCCTGGGATCACTGTCGACTTGTCAAGGTCGAGCAATCTGGTACCGCAACGAGGCGACTGTCCTGCTTCCACGAGAGTGATCGCGTTGACCCAAGTCGGACGGATAGGCCTCGGCATCAACGGTGGCCTCCAATCCAGCCAGCAGCCCGAAATGGAACACAGCACGCGCCGGCAGCCCTTTCGGCTCGGGTCGATCATGCTCTGGCCGCCCGCGCCGGAAGATGCCCTTCACGTAGCGATGCTGACGAGAGTCGCTGTACATTCGTGTTCGGCGCGGTCGATCCGGTTGAGAGATCGAGGTGCGAACATGTGGCGAGACGAGCTCACAGATCGGGAAGCCCGATGCCGCTGAGGCGGGCACAAGCGGCCAGAAGCGTGTCTTGGCGCCTCGTGTCGTGCACGACGCCACTCGGCTTGCGGGGCCTCATGTGGAAGAAGTAACCGCCTGTCGTCTCCGTCGTCGGATCGTCGCCGGTGGCCAGCCACACCTGGGTTCGATGTGCCGCGTCCAGGTCACCGCTCGCGTGTGAACCACCCATCTTCGTGGCCACCCAACCCGGTTCCAGCGCGTTGCTGCGCACTTCCGACCACCGTCGGGCGACGGCGAAGGCCAGCAACACGGCGTGTAGCTTGGTGTCGGAATAGGCCTGGTTTCCGCGCCACGCCCGCTCCTTCCAGTTTAGATCACCGAGGCTCGCATCGCCGCGCCGATGCAGTTCGGAGCTGACGTAGATCAATCGCCTAGGCCGTCTGATGAGCGCCGTCAGCAGATAAGGTGCCAGTGTATTGACGGCGAACACGTGCGCCAGGCCATCCTCCGTCTCGATCCGGCTACGCTCCCGAAAGCCGACCGCGGCATTGTGGATTACCGCGTCGAAGGTGCCCAGTGCGTTGACCTGGTCCGCCACGTTTCGGGTCTGGGCGATGCTCGCGAGATCACCCACGACGACCGCCTCGGCGCGGGGCACGGCCGCCATCGCGTCGCGTCCGCGCGCGTCGTTCCGGGCATGCAGCACCACGACATGCCCCTGCTCGATCAGGAGCCGAGCCGCCATCTTACCCAGTCCGTCCGATGACCCGGTGATGAAGACACGCGCCATATCGTCATTCCCCGTATGCCGCCGCAGGATGCGTGGCGTGTGCGTCACGACCGGTTCCGCGGCCGCCTGCCTCCGCGGCACCCTGCATGGCGATGTTCGCAGCCAGCCCTGCAATGCCCTCCATGAGCCGCCCGGTTCCATCGTCAGCTTGTCGGGCCGATGTATCGGTTCACCATCGGCGTCCGTTCAGGCGGGTGACAACCCGGCTTCCGACTTGAAGTTTCTGACACAGACGGGGCGCGAAGGTCTCGAGTGTCCAGTCGAGGAACATACGAAGTTCAGTGTCGCGCGCGCGGTGCGCCGCGAACACCAAGCGCATCGGGACCATCCCCGGCGCGACAGTTGACATCAGGCGTGGAACCGAGAAGATTGGCGGTAATAACGACGTAGCTTAGTGGTATCAAATTAGCACGGCTCTACCACCGGGATTGCGGGAGCTGCAGATGACGTTGCGCCGACCTCCGCTGGCCAGCCTGATCGGCCTCCCGGGCATGATGCTGCTCGGCGGTCTGGCCGTGGCGCAGGATACGCGCACGCTCCTCAACGTGTCCTACGACCCGACGCGCGAGCTGTACAAGGAGGTCGATGTTCGGTTCGCCGCGGCTTGGAAGCAGCAGGGCCACGGCGACGTCACGGTGAAGACGTCGCACGGTGGCTCGGGAGCCCAGGCGCGCTCCGTTCTGGACGGGCTGCAGGCGGACGTGGTGACACTCGGCATCGCGTCGGACATCGACGCGCTGGCGAGCAAGGGCCTGCTCGACAAGAACTGGGCCGAGCGGCTGCCGAATCACTCGGTGCCCTACACCAGCACGATCGTGTTCCTGGTCCGGCATGGCAATCCCAAGCAGCTGCGTGACTGGCCGGATCTGATACGCGAGGGCGTCGGCGTGATCACGCCGAACCCGAAGACCTCGAGCGGCGGCCGCTGGAGCTACATCGCCGCCTACCTGTGGGCGCTGCACCAGCCCGGCGCCAGCGAGGCGACCGCCGAGGCCTACCTCGCCAAGCTGTACAAGCACGTGCCGATCCTCGATAGCGGTGCGCGTGGCTCGACCAACAGCTTCGTGCAGCGCGGCGAGGGCGACGTGCTGCTGGCGTGGGAGGACGAGGCGCTGCTGGCGGCACACGATCTCGGAGCCGGCCGGTTCGACATCCTCTACCCCTCCAGCTCGGTGCGCGCCGAGCCGCCGGTCGCCACGGTGGACGAGGTGGTGAGAAGCCGCGGCACGCGGGCGCTGGCGGAAGCCTATCTGCGCTACCTGTACAGCTCGGCGGGGCAGGAGATCGTGGCACGTCACCACTACCGCGCGATCGATCCGGCGGTGGCGGCGCGGCACGCCGCGGACTTCCCGGCAATCAAGACCTACGACGTCGAGAGCCTGGGCGGCTGGCGCGTGCTGCAACCGAAGCATTTCGGCGATGGCGGGGTCTTCGACACCATCACGGCGAGCGGAAAGTGAGCACGATGCCGATGGCACCGGCACCGGCACCGGCACCGCGCATGCCAGCCGTCATCCCGGGCGCGTTCCCGGCCTTCGGGCTGACCCTGGTCTGGGTCGGGCTTCTGGTGTTGCTACCGCTTGCCGCGCTGGCGGCACGACCATGGCTCGACGGGCCCGGATGGCTGCTGCACGCGTTCCGCGACCGCCGCACGCTCGACGCACTCCGTCTCAGCTTCGGCACGGCTCTCGTGGCCGGCATCATCTGCACCGGGATCGGCCTGCTGCTGGCCTGGGTGCTGGAGCGGGTCAGGCCGCCCGGCTGGCGTGTGCTGGATGCGATGATCGACCTTCCGTTCGCCCTGCCGACGGCGGTCGCCGGCATCACCCTGACCACGCTGTACGCACGCACCGGGTGGCTGGGCGCACCGCTCGCGCGCTTGGGCGTGCGGGTCGCCTATACGCCGGTCGGGATCATGGTGGCGCTCGTGTTCGTGGGCCTGCCGTTCGTGGTCAGAACCGTGATGCCGGTCCTGCGCGACCTGCCGCACGAGCTCGAGGAGTCGGCGGCGACGCTGGGCGCCCGTCCGGCGCAGATCGCGCGACGCGTGCTGCTGCCAGCCTTGTTCCCGGCGCTGGCAACCGGGTTCGGCCTCGCCTTCGCGCGCGGCATCGGCGAATACGGCAGCGTGATCTTCATCGCCGGCAACAAGCCGCTGGTCTCGGAGATCGCGCCGCTGCTGATCGTGATCCGGCTGCAGGAGTTCGACTACGGGAGTGCGGCCGCGATCGGCATGATCATGCTGGCGTCGGCTGCGCTGTGCCTGCTGGCCGTCACGCTGCTGCAGCGGCGACTGCCCGCCGCGCGAGGTGCGGCGCGATGAATGGCGCGCTGCGGGAGCCTTCCGGCCTGCATACCTCCTCGGGGCTGCTGCTGACGCTGGTCGCCTGGATCCTCGCGCTGCTGTTCCTGCTCATGCCGCTGGCATCGCTGTTCACCGAGGCGCTGCGGCAGGGTGTCAGAGCCGCGATCGTGGCTCTCGGCGACGACGACGTCCGCGCGGCGATCGAGCTGAGCGCGCTGGTGGTGGCGATCGTGGTGCCGATCAACGCGGTTTGCGGCGTGGTGGCGGCATACGCGTTGACCAAGTTCGACTTTCCGGGCCGCGCCACGCTGCTGGTGCTGATCGAGCTGCCGCTGTCCGTCTCGCCGGTCGTGGCCGGCCTGGTCTGGGTGCTGCTGTTCGGCGCGCATGGCTGGTTCGGGCCCTGGCTCGCGCAGCACGGCATTCGGCTGATCTTCACCTTGCCTGCCATCCTGCTCGCGACCCTCTTCGTCACCTTCCCGTTCGTGACCCGCACGGTGATGCCGGTGATGGAGGCGCAGGGTCGCGAGCAGGAGGAAGCCGCGACCATGCTCGGCGCCGGCTTCGCCGCCCTGTTCCTGCGAGTGACCCTGCCGGAGATCCGCACCGCGCTGATCTCGGGCGTCCTGCTCTGCGCGGCAAGGGCGTTGGGTGAATTCGGTGCAGTGTCGGTGGTCTCAGGGCACATACCGGGCCAGACCGAGACAGTGCCCCTGCGCATCGAGACGTTGTACAACGACTATGAGACGGTCGCGGCATTCTCGCTGGCCGCCGTTCTGGCAATCGCGTCCGGGCTGACGGTCGGCTGTCGCGGCCTGCTCGACTGGTGCCGGGCGCGCGTCGTCCCCCTGGGTCGCTAGAGCATGATCCGATCGCATAGGCTCACGGATCATGCTCCACCCTATCGTCTTGACGAGCATCTTTATCCGGTCAAACGATTCCGTTCTATCCGATGATGCTCTAGGAGCCGGCGTGGCCGTCGAACTGGACACCATCACCTGCCTGTTCGGCCGCTCCCCGGCGGTGCGCGACATCAGCCTGGCCGTGCCGACCGGCGAGTTCCTGGCCCTGGTCGGACCCTCCGGCGCCGGCAAGACGACGCTGCTGCGGGTCATCGCCGGGCTGCAGACCGGATACTCCGGTCGTCTGCGCATCGGCACCCGTGATGTCACCCAGGTACCGGCGCGAGAACGCAACATCGGCTTCGTGTTCCAGAACTATGCCCTGTTCCGACACATGAGCGTCGCAGAGAACGTGGCATTCGGACTCAAGGTGAGGCCACGCGCCCGCAGGCCGGACCGCGCCACCATCGCGACACGCGTGGCCGAGCTGCTCGAGCTGGTGCAGGTCGCTCCCTTCGCCAGACGCTACCCGTCGCAGCTCTCCGGCGGTCAGCGGCAGCGTGTGGCACTTGCCCGTGCACTCGCGATCGAGCCGGAGCTGCTGCTGCTCGACGAGCCTTTCGGCGCTCTCGATCCGCTGGTCCGCAAGGAGATCCGAAGTTGGCTGCGCGGCCTCCACGACCGGCTTGGCCTGACCTCGATCCTGGTCACGCACGACCAGGCGGAGGCGCTGGAGGTGGCAGACCGCATCGCGGTGCTGCGCGACGGACGTCTGGAACAGGTCGGAACGCCGCACGCGCTGGAGGACAAGCCCGCAACGCCGTTCGTGCACCAGTTCCTGGGCGAGACGGTGAGCTTTCGTGCGGTGTCCGAACTGGGACGGCTGCGACTGGAAAGTCCGTGGAGCCACGTCATCGCGACGTTGCCCGATCCACCGCCCGGCAGCTTGGGTCCGATGCTGCTGTCCCTGCGCCCCTACCAGGTCGGACTCTCAGCCGCCCGCGCCGGCGAGCACGGGGCTCGCCTGCTGGAGGTGCGGCGCAGCGGTGCGTTCCTGCAGTATCGGGTGGCGCCCGACGAAGGAGGAAGCGATGCCGTCGATCTGCTGGCGCCGGCTTCCCTGCCAGCGCTCGCCCCTGGTTCCCGCTGCCACCTCGATCTGTCTCAGGCGATCATCTTTCCATCAGCGGGCGTTCGCATGGAGACGCAGCGCATCCCGCGTGTCGAACCGGTCGAGACCCGACGCGCCCTGGCCAGTCGGCCGGGGGCCGGGTCCCGCAGCGCGGGCAGCACCTGGAGCCGCGCTGCAAGCAGGTCGCAGACGTAGGCGCCGTCGAGATCGCCGCGCAACCAGGCGGCGGTGATCTCAGGAGGCCGCAGATCAAGGATCTGGACCGTCCTTGGAGCGATGGCCCAATGCCGCGATGCGCCGAGCAGGGCGTCATGCGAGGTCGACATGAGCGGGGTTGCGATCTTCCTGTCGGGAAGAGCGGCCAGGTCGCCGATCCCGATGCCGTTGCGAACGACGAGCGCCTCATCGGCTCCGACGACTTGCGCACCGTGGAATACCGAACAGCAGCGTAGCCTCAGCAGTGCGCCGAAGCGGTCCGGTCGCAGGCATGCGAGATCGAACCGTCGCCGTGGCTTCATACGCTTTATCCTGAACCTCTCACCCCGAGCCCGCGCCCCGGGCCTTGAGGCTATCGCGGAGTGCCGTGATCGTGTGCGTGACTTCCTCCTCTGTCCCGACACTGATCCGGATCCACCCGTCCAGCGGCGGGAACGGCCGTGCCACGACGATGCCTCGCTGCAGCAGGTCATGCCGTAGCGTCTGCGCCGGGATCGGACTGCGGAAGAACACGAAGTCGGCGACCGAGCGGGTATGCTCGAGCCCGAGCCCCTCCAGTGCGGCGGTCAAGCGTGCGCGCCCGGCGACGACACGGCCGCGCACCTGTCCGACCCAGCCCTGGTCGGCCAGCGCCGCAGCGGCAGCCGCGATCTGCAGCCGGCCGAGCTCGTGCGCATCGCCGAAACCTGCCGCTTGCAGCCTGGCTGCGAGCGGACGCGGCGCCAGCAGGATGCCGATCGGCAGGCCCGCCAAGCCGTAGATCTTGTCCAGCGTCCGGAACACCGCGACGTTATGGCCGGCGCGGGTGAGGCGCGCCGCACTCAGCGCCATGTCGTCGTACTCGAGATACGCCTCGTCCACGATCACCAGGGTCCGCTGCGACACGCGGGCTAGGAACGCATCGAAGGCGTCGCGGTCGCTGGCGGTGCCGCTCGGGTTGTGCGGGTTGATCAGGTAGAGGGCCTTGGCGCCGCCGCGGACGGCGCGTTCGAGGGCGTCCAGGTCGTTGGCCAGCCCGGCATCGAGCGGCACGCCGACCGGCTGTCCGCCCAGTGGCCGTGCCGCGTCCACCAGCGCCGTGTAGCCCGGCACGGAGTAGACGAAGCGGCCGCCGCTCGGCGCCTGGGCAGCCAGGAACAGCCCCAGCACTTCCAGCATCTCGCCGATCACCACCTGGCGGCCATCGATGCCTTCCAGGGCCGCGATCTGCGCCACCAGCCGGTCGGCGGCGGACCCGTCGCCGTAGCGGTTGACCTCGCTCGATGCCGCCTCGAGCACGCGCCGGACGCCCGGTGCCGGCCCGAACGGATTCTCGTTCAGCGACAGCCGTGCCAGGGAAGCGGGACCGGTGGCCGCGGCGCGTCTCGAGGCGAGGAGGCCGAGCAGGCCGCAGCCTTCGATCAGGCGCCGCCGCGACAGGATCGCCATCGTCAATGCCCGGTCCGGATGTCAGAAGTCGTAGGAGGCGCGAGCGTAATAGAAGCCGCCATCGATGCCGATCTGGCTCGCGTCGCTGTCGTACGGTTCGGAGCCGTAATAGCCGTTCTGCGCCGGGATCCGGGTCGGGTAGTCGTCGAACAGGTTGTTGGCGCCGAGTGCGAGGCGCAGGTGCCGGATCGGCCGATAATCGACCTCGACATTGGTGATCCAGCGCGGCCGGTTATAGAAGCGGAAGAAGGCGGTGGTGGAGTAGGCATTCGGGCCCTCGAAATAGGTCAGCTCATCGATCGACTCTCCGTAGCGCTGCTCGTGCAGCAGGAGATCCCAGCGTTCCCGATGCCATCTGCCGCCGATCGTGAGGCGGTTCTTCGGCGTGCTGGTGGTCAGGTAGGCGATGTTCTGCGCGGTGAGAGCGGACGATCCGTCGGCCAGGCTGTTGGCGTGGGTGATGCGACTGTAGTTCGCATTCAGCGACGCATCCCAATCGATGGTGCCCAAGGGACGCCCGCGCCAGCGGCCGAGCGGCATGGTGTAGCTCAGCGTGACGTCCACGCCGCGGGTGCGGGTGCTGGCGGCATTGGTGAAGAAGGAGGCGGACACGTCGTCCGGCGTAAGCTCGGGCGAGACGGCGATACCCTGGACGCCCAGGGCCTCGATGGCCTGGTCGCCGGACAGGCCCGGACCGCTGACGATGCGGTCGCGGATGTCGATCTGGTAGGCGTCGATCGTGGCGTGCAGCCGGTCCAGCGGGTTCAGCACGATGCCGGCGGTCAGGTTGGTGGAGCGCTCGGGTTTCAGCGGCGACGCGCCGAGCAGCGCGGCCGCGGCTGAATTGGCGGCCAGCGTGCCGCTGGCGCTGTCGGGCCCCACCGCGAGGGCGCTGTAGTACTCGTTGGCGAGGCTTGGCGAACGGGTGCCGTTGCTCAGGGTCGCGCGCAGCCCGAGCGCGCGGGAGATATCGTAGCGTGTCGAGATCTTGCCGTTATAGGTGTCGCCGAAGTCCGTGTAGTGCTCGAAGCGTCCCGCCACGTCGACCTGCCAGGCTCGCGTCAGAGACGTCGAGATGTCGCCGTAGGTGCTGTAGACGACGCGCGAATGCGGTCCGGCGTCGCTCGGCAACAGCCCCGCCTGTGCCTGGCTGCCGCCATATAGGTACGAGGCGGGGCTTCCGACGCCGGTCCCGTAGGTCTCGAAGCGGTGCTCTATCCCGCCGGCGAGCGTGATCGGCGACCACCAGAAGGGAGCGTGGACGCTGCGGCGAAGGTCGAGATCGTCGGTGAGCTGCGTGCTGGAGAAGTTCGCGAGGTGGATGCCGGTCGGTGTCGAGCCGGTCGCCTCGTAGAGCGCGATATTAGCGCTGTTGCGCAGGTTATCGTCCAGGAAGTCGCCGCCGTAGGTGGAGCTCAGATCCCAGTTCCAGCCCAGCAGGTCGTCGCCCTTGATGCCCAGCGCGGCCGAGAAGTCGTTCTCGAACGTCGTCTGGTGCGGCGTGAAGCCGCCGGGATAGAGCTCCGGCAACCGGTCCGGCAGGCGATAGACCTGATTCACGTCGGTGAAGCGATAGGCATAGGTGTCGGTGCTGTAGAGCTGGATGCCGTCGGCGAGATCGACACCGGCATTGACGCCGAAATCGTATCGCGTGGTCTCCGGATCGCCCAGGATCTTGGTCACCACGCTGCCGGTGCGGTCATCGTCGCCGTTGCGGACGGTGTGGTCCTGATGCCGGTAGTCGACACTGAGATCGACGAAGCCGTTCGGCCCCAGCCTCGCGGATCGCTCGCCGCCCGCCTGCAGCACGAACCCGTCTCCGGCCTGTGTCTGGCCGATCTCGCTGGAGGCGATGCCGCCGTGGTCGGTCGATCTCAGGATGATGTTGACCACGCCGGCAATGGCGTCCGAGCCGTATTGCGCCGCCGCTCCGTCGCGCAGCACCTCGATATGATCGATCAGCGCCGGCGGGATCAGGTCCAGGTCGACCGGTGTCGCGCTGTCGGCGAAGCCGTCGATATAGAGGAACGACGACTGGTGCCTTCGCTTTCCATCCACCAGCACCAGGGTCTGATTCGGGTTGAGCCCGCGCAGGCTGATGAAGTCGGTCGGTGCGCCGTCGAAGATGCCGACCGCGGGGGTGGTGACCGAGGGCAGCAGCTGCACCAGGGCCTGCGTCACGTTGGTCTGTCCGGTCCCCGCGATGTCGCGGGAGGTCACCACGTCGATCGGAGACAGACTGTCCTGCGCCTTGCGTTTCGGCTCGCGCGTTCCGGTGACGATGACCGTCTCGCCGCCACCCGCCGGAGCAGGCGACGCAGAGGCAGCGGCAGCGGGCGATCCGGCAGTCGACGGCGAGGCGGCCTGTTGCGCATGCGCGGGCGCCACCAGGGCTGCCAAGCCTGCCATGGTGATGGTCATGCGGCTCAGGCGAGACGTCCATCGACGCGAACTGGGGTGACGCATGATCGGGCGACTCCGGCGAGGTGTTGCCAACGGTGCGGGCTTGGCACGTTATTAAACGACCCGCAACTGTGTATTATCCAGTAACCCCATCCATAGCCTGTGGATAATGAACCAAGCCGCACCATCCGAACAGAGCGGCTGCACTGACAGCTGAGATGCGGCGTGGATCCTGCGCTTCAGCGTTCTTGATGACAGCGCGTCACTCCCGGCGCTGGTGCGGCCGGACGCGATGCGGCCGAACGATCCGTAACCGGAGTTGCCTGAGGCCGACCGACAGGAGGGCTGCCGGCCGGTGCAGCCCGCGGCGACCGACACGGCCCTGACCGCCGCTGAGCGCGAGGAGGTGAGCCGGCTGCGGTGCCGGGGTGCACCAGCTCCGCCTAGCGCAGCTCCTGACCAGAACATCAGGTCGCCGCGTCGCCTCAGCCCGGCCTGATCCGCTGGCAGAGGCTCATGGCCGTATCGAGCGGCTGACCATCACCCTGGCGGCTTCGGTCCTGAAACCGAGCTTAGACGTCGCTTCACACGAGCCCGCCGCCGCTCCCCGTCTTGCTCGGGCGCCGGGACGCGCACATCGCGCGATAACCGCTGGCTCGGTAGGCAGCGAGCGGGTCGATGGCCGCTCCCTTGCGGTAGCGAGCCATGGCGAGGATGGGTGCCACGTCGGTCGTGAAGGCACGCTTCAGCAGCTGGTTTGCCATCATCACGTCGTTGGCCTCCTGCAGGTCGGCGAGGCCGACACGCTCGACCAGCAACGCCTGCGCGTAGGCGCGCTGGACCTCGATCGCCGACGAGATCAGGCTCTCGATCGGATCGGTCACATTGTGCGACTGGTCGATCATGTAGGCCGGCGGGAAGCCGAGCCTGCCGTCAGCCTGCGCGTCGACCAGCTCATGGAAGATCAGGAACAGCCGGAACGGATCGATCGCGCCGGCATCCAGGTCGTCGTCGCCGTACTTGGAGTCGTTGAAGTGGAAGCCCGCCAGCTTTCCGGCATGGAGCAGTCGTGAGACGATCATCTCGATGTTCACGTTCGGCGCATGATGGCCCAGATCGACGAGGCATCGTGCCTGCGGACCCACCTCCTGGGCCGCCATCAGCGAGGATCCCCAGTCCGCGATGACGGTGGAGTAGAAGGCAGGTTCGTACATCTTGTGTTCGAGGAACACGCTCCAGTCCGGCGGCAACGCGGCCGCCACCTGCTTCACGCTGTCGACGTAGCGTTCGAAGGCGCGTCCGAGATTCGACTGGCCCGGGAAGTTCGAGCCGTCGCCGACCCAGATCGTCAGGGCCTTGGCGCCCAGGGCCTCGCCGGCCCGGATGCAGGCGAGATTGTGGGCGATCGCCTGCGCGCGCACGGCGGCGTCGGTATGCGACAGCGAGCCGAACTTGTACGAAAGCGGGTGCGCCGGGTGATCCTGGAAGGTGTTCGAGTTCACCGCGTCGAAGCCCAGGCCCAGCGCCGCCGCGTGCGCGCGCAGCGCCGCGGTGTCGGCCATCTCGTCCCAGGGGAAATGCGGCGAGATCGTCGGCGTCGCTCCGGTCAGGCTATGGATGACCGCGCAGTCCTCGATCCGGTCGAAGACGGTGGCGGGTTCCCCATGGCCGGGGAAGCGGGCGAACCGCGTGCCGCCGGTGCCGGTGCCCCAGGACGGCAAAGCCACGGCGAATCCCGCGACCTTCTGCGTCACCGCCTCGATGTCGATGCCGTTCTCGCTGAGGCGCTCGCCGAGCGCTGCGTAGTCACGCGCCGTCCTCGCTTGCAGCGAGCGGTTCAGGCCGGCCCGGAAGTCGCTGTCCGCCGGCCGGATGTGGCTGATCTGGTTCATGGATGGTCTCCGGTGTCGTTCAACGGGTGAAGGCCGGCGCGTGGCCGGCATCGACGTTGAGGATGTTGCCGGTCGATTTGCCGGAGCGACGCTCGGAGGCGAAGAAGCCGACCGCCTCGGCGATGTCCTCCGGGTAGACGCCGCGCTTGAGCAGGGAGCGTTCGATGTAGACGCGCTCGAGATCCTCCCGGCTGGTCTTGTTCGAGGCGGCGCGCTGGTCGCCCCACTCGCCCTGCCAGATGCGCGATCCTCGCAGCACCGCGTCCGGGTTGACCACGTTGGCGCGGATGCCGTGCGGCGCGCCTTCCAGGGCCAGGCAGCGCGCGAGATGCACCTCCGACGCCTTGGCGACGCAGTACGCCGAGGCGCCCGGCGAGGCGACCATCGCGTTCTTGGAGGCCACCACGACGATGGAGCCGCCGGTGCCCTGCTCCTTCAGCAGCCGGAACGCCTCGCGGGTGACCAGGAAATAGCCGGTGGAGAGGATCGACAGGTTGCGGTTCCACAGTGCCAGGCTGGTCTCCTCGATGGGCGCCGCCGAGGCGATCCCGGCGTTGGAGACGCAGATGTCGATGCCGCCGAACGCCAGCGCCGCCCCGGCGTAGAGTGCGGCCACCGCGGCCTCGTCCGTCACGTCCACCCACAGCCCGACAGCGGCGTCTGCGCCGTATTCGGTGCGCAGCATCGCCTCCGACTCCGAGAGCACGTGGCGGTCGATGTCGGCGATCACCACGCACGCCCCCTCCTCGGCGAGACGGCGCGCCGTGGCCATGCCGATGCCGCCGGCGCCCCCGGTGATCAAGGCGACCTTGCCGGCCAGCGCCCTGGGCTTGGGCAGGCGCTGCAGCTTGGCCTCCTCGAGCAGCCAGTACTCGATGTCGAACGCTTCCTGCTCCGGCAGGCCGCGATACTGCGAGACCGCGCAGGCGCCGCGCATGACGTTGACGGCGTTGGCGTAGAAGTCGGCCGCATGCCGCGCCGTCGCCTTGTCGGCGGCGAAGGTGATCATGCCGACGCCGGGGATGAGGTAGACCACGGCGTTGGGGTCGCGCATCGCCGGCGAGTTCGGCCGCCTGCAGCGCTCGTAGTAGGCCGCATAGCGCTGCCGATACGCGGTGACCGCGGGTGCCAGGCGCGGCAGGATGTCGGCGACGGTCTCGCGGGCGGGATCGAAGGCGAGGACCAGCGGGGCGATCTTGGTGCGCAGGAAATGGTCGGGGCAGGAGGTGCCGAGCGGCGCCAGGTCGGCGAAAGCCCGCGAGCCGACGAACTCCAGGATCGCCGGGCCGTCGTCGAAATGGCCGATCCGGGTGGCGGTCGAGACGTCGTGTCGGCACCCCGAGATCAGGCCGCGGAGATGCGGCATGAGAGCGGCCGCGACCGCACGACGTCCGTCCGGCGGGAGGGCCGCGACCCTCTCGCCGCCGAGGGCAGGCCGGCCTTCGGACC
This sequence comes from uncultured Acetobacteraceae bacterium, assembly GCA_964245725.1. Classification (GTDB taxonomy): domain Bacteria; phylum Pseudomonadota; class Alphaproteobacteria; order Acetobacterales; family Acetobacteraceae; genus Lichenicoccus. The sequence continues at coordinate 16,874 of CAXTOC010000018.1, forward strand.
GCTCGGCCAGCCACGCCGTCGCCCGGTTGATGGTGCCGATCGTGGTCTCGTAGCACTGCTTCTGGGTCTGCCCCCAGGTGAACAGGCCATGTGCCTCGAGCACCACGCCCTCGGCGTCCGGATGCTCATCCACGAACCGCTTCAGCCAGATGCCCAGCTCGAAGCCGGGACGGCGCCAGGGCAGCCAGCCGATGCTGTCGCCGAACACCTCGCGGGTGAGCCTCTCGCTGTCGGCGGAAGCGGCGATGGCGATGATCGCGTCGGGATGCACGTGGTCGACGTGCGGATGCCGGACCAGGCCGTGCAGCGCCGTGTCGATCGAGGCGGCGCGCGGGTTGAGGTTGAACGTCAGGTGGGGATAGAGCCCGACCATCTCGTCCTCATGATCCGCACCGCGGTAGAGCGCCTGTGCCTGCAGCAGCTTGTCCATGTAGAGCGTGGCGAAACCGTCGAGCCGCATCGTGCCGATATCGCCGCCGGACCCTTTGACCCACAGCACGGTGGTGACCGCTCCGGTCAGCGGATCCGCCATCGGCAGCTTCGACGACGTGTTGCCGCCGCCATAGTTGGTCACCCGCCTGTCCGATCCCAGCAGGTTGGAGCGGTAGAGCAGGAGCATCTCCGGCGACAGGGTGGCCGCATGCGCCTCGTCCCAGCGATCCTCGAGCAGCGGCACGGCGGGTGCGGCGGCATCCATGGGGGTTCTCCTGCCTGACGATCCTGGCTCGGTGCGGCCGCGGCGTCGTCGGCTTCACGCATGAAGCCTCGCATAGACGTCAAGAGCCATCAATATCAATCGTTATCGATCATCAATGTCGGTTATCGGCTTGACGCGAGCGCGATGATGATCCTATCTGATCGAAATCCGGGATAAGGGGCCGCTGCACATGCTCGAGCGGGAACGCCAGAGGCTGATCCTGAGGGCGGCCGAGGAGCGTTCGATCGTGAGCGTGTCGGACCTGTGCGAGATGCTCGGCGCCTCGGAGGCGACCGTCCGACGCGACATCCTCGCGATGGCGGATCGCGGCGAGGTGCGCCGCGTGCGCGGCGGCGTCGAGGCGCTGCAGCCGCGCTACCAGCCGCACCTGGTCGGCACCCCGTTCGTGTTCAGCCAGGACGTGCAGCCTGGCCAGAAGCGTGCCATCGCGCGCGCGGCCAGCACGCTGATCCGATCCGGCGAGAGCATCATCATCGGCGGCGGCAGCACGACCTACTGCCTCGCCGAGTTCCTGGAGAACACCGATCTCGACATCCTGACCAACTCGTTCCGGCTCGCCGGCCATCTGGTCGCCAACAGCCGCAACCGGATCACGCTGCCGGGTGGGGCGATCTATCGCGAGCAGTCTATCGTGCTCAGTCCCTTCGACAGCGAGATCACCAAGCATTTCTACGGTCGGACCCTGTTCACGTCCTGCTACGGGCTGAACCGCTTCGGCATGATGGAGAACGATCCGCTGATCGTGCAGTCGCACACCAAGCTCCTCGCCAGCGCCGAACGGGTCGTGGTGCTGGCCGACAGCCGCAAGCTGCGTCAGCAATCCTCGATGGTCGTGATCCCGCTGAGCAGGATCGCGACGGTGGTCACCGACTGGGAAGCGTTGCCGGAGGACCTCGAACCCTTCCGCCTCGCCGGCAACGAGGTCATCGTGGCACCCCCCGAGGCATACGCGGCGGCGAGCGACGCCGCATAGGCCAGCCCGCAGGCCGCCACGATCGCCCTTAGGCCGCCGGAAGAGCGGTCGAGGTCCAGGGAGGAACAGGCGTGAACAGAAGAGCTTTGTTGACCGGCCTCGCAGCACTCGGTGCGGCATCGGCGGGGAGAATACATGGTCCGGCCGGCTCTGCATGGGCCGCCGGCAAGCCGATCCGGATCGCGATCGTCGCGAAATCGCTGGGCAACGGCTTCTTCAGCGCAGTGCATCTCGGCAGCGACGAAGCTGCCAGGAGTGCCGGCGGCATCGAGGTGATCTTCACCGGTCCGACCGACACCGCGGCGGAGAACCAGATCGACGTGATCAACGCCCTGATCGCCCAGCACGTCGACGCGATCGCGATCTCCGCCAACGATCCGGACGCGCTGGTGCCATCCTGCAAGCGGGCGATGCAGCGCGGCATCAAGGTCATGTCGTACGACTCCGCGGTCGCCCGGGAAGGACGCACGCTGCACCTGGCGGACGCCACCGACGACGAGGTCGGCCGCGCCTGCAACGATCTCGCCGCCAGCGCCTGCGGGGGTCACGGAAAGATCGCGGTGCTCTCCGCCACCGCGACGTCGACCAACCAGAATGCCTGGATCGCGGCGATGAAGCGCGACCTGCCGAAGCATTCCGGCCTCGACCTCGTATCCGTCGTCTACGGCGACGACCTCTCGGACAAGTCGTATCGCGAGGCCAGCGCGCTGCTGCAGAAATATCCGGACCTCGCCGTCATCGTGGCACCCTCGACGGTCGCGATCACGGCGGCGGCGAAGGCCGTCGACGACGTCGGCAAGTCCGGCCACGTGTTCGTCACCGGCCTCGGCCTGCCGAGCGAGTGCGCCGGCGCCGTGGAGAAGGGCACGATAAGGAGCTTCGCGATCTGGAACCCGGTCGATATCGGCTACGCCGTGATC
>CAXTOC010000019.1:0-18854 GCA_964245725.1 uncultured Acetobacteraceae bacterium
GGCGAGTGCCGCCGCTTCCGTCGCGGCCGCCGCGAGGTTCAGCCGCGAATAGACGCCGAACCCGGAGCCGTCATCCAGGAAGCCGCCACCCGGCCCTTCGGTCGAGGTGAGGATCGCGTCCGCCTGCGCCAGCGTCAGCGCGGGAAACGCCGCCGTCAGCAGGTTCCCGGCTTCCGGTGCCAGCTTCGAGACGTCTTCCGTGCCGGATGCGGTGTTCGCATGCACGGTGGGAAGGCCGTAGGTCAGGGTCGCCTCGACCATCGCCTCGTTCGCTGCTTGGTGCCTGAAGCGCCCACGGTCGGCCGCCGCGCACTCCGCGACGGGCTTGCCGCACTCCTGGCGCAGAACCTGGAGGATGTCCCGGCGCGCGTTCGCCAACGCCATCCGGGACTCTCCGATGGTCGTCGCGCGGCGCCTGGGCTGTCCGACATAGGCGGGGTCGTCGGCGAGGAGATGGGCCAGATCGTAGAGTGCCAGCGTCCTGCCACCGATCACGTCCATCGCGTAGTGCGCACCGAGGATGATCCGGTCGTTGCCGTATTCCGCAGCCCGCGTCATCTGCTGCGCGTAGCGCGACGGGACCAGGAGCGCGAGAAGCACGGAGCCGGCATATCCGTAGGTGGTGTGGCCGCTCGGGTACGAAGGGCTCGCGACGAGATCTTGCGCCGGGCCGCTCAGCTCGTAGACGTTGGTGGCGAACCTGCCGAAGTAGTCCTTGCCGGAGAACCGCCGCAGGGTCGGCTCGGTCTGGAACGGACGAGAATCGCCGTACGGGTCGGCCCCGGCGCTCCCGGCAGGACGGCCATAGGCGTGCCCGAACACGTCGGTCGTTCCGTGTTCCTCGGCCAGTATCTTCGCCGCGAGCGGGGACACCGAGCCCGCTCCGTCGGCGGTCGCGTCGGCGAAGAAGAATTTCGCCGCGGTCGAATCCCGCTCGGTGGTCTCGATGGTGTAGGCGATCAGGTTGGCGACCGCGGGGGAGACGTTGGTGTATGTCTTCGCCGAACGGTACTGCGCATGCTTGCGGTAGATGGGACCGAGCACGGTGCCCAGGCCGTCCGAGAGTTCTGCGAGATCCCAGCCGGTGATAAAGGCGTCCCGGAGCGCCTTCCGCTCCTGCTCGGCAAAAGACATCAGGAGCGGTTGCTCGACCGTGCCGGTCTGGATCCCGCCGGTGATCCGGAGGTTGGCCGCGAGCGCCGCCCTGCCGGGGCCGCTGTTCTGGAGCGCCGCCACCGGAGCCAGTCCCCGGAATGCCGCCAGGTTCGCCGCGGTCTGCGCCCGAACCTGCCACCCCTGGACCATCGAGAGTGTCACGCACAAGACCGAGAGGCTCGTCAGACGCATCACGGCTTCCCCGCGGATCGGGTATCCGACCCTTCCTCGAAACCTTCTCTCCCGCGCGGCCTCTCGTCCAGCCTGACGGGGCGATCGCGCCGCGCCGCGACGGGCTGTCCGCCGGGAGCGCGCAGGCTGAGGCGGTTTCTTGACATGGGCGCAAGCGAGCGTCCTGCTGCGAGCGCACAGGAGCGGCTCTTGCCCCATCGCCTCACGCTGGACGGCCGAACGACCGTGGTGACCGGAGCGGCCAACGGCATCGGCCGCGGCTTGGCCGAGACCTCGCGCCGGCTCGTCATGAGCGTGCGGATGGGTGTCCACGGCTCGAGGCGGGCACCTTCGGCGTGACCGTGGTGCATCCGGGGGACGCAACGACATCCATCGTCCGCGCTGCACGACTGCGGCACGGCGACCCGCCCGACGAGGTGAAGCGAAAGCGATGGTCCGAAGAAGCCAAGCGTCGTGTCGCGCCCGTCCGTCATCGGTCGCCGCCTGGCGGGAGATCGCGCTGATGCGGGGTGCCTCCCTGGCGCTCGGCGGCTTTGCCGCCCTGGGCGCCGCCCTGGGCGCCGCCTTGGGCGCCGCCTTGGGCGCCGCCGCCGTGGGCCTGGCCGCCTTCAGCGGCTGGACGGCTCGGCGGGTAGAAGCGGCGTTGCCGCCGCAGGGCCGCTTCATCGACATAGACGGCAACCGCATCCACTACCTGGAGGTGGGCGCCGGACCGGCGATCCTGATGGTGCACGGCCTGGGCGGCCAGATGCGCAATTTCACCTACGGCCTAGTGGACAGGCTGAAGCACCGATGTCGCGTCGTGGTCATGGAACGCCCGGGTGCCGGCTACTCCACGAGGGCGCGGGGAGCCTCCGCCCGGCTCACCGTCCAGGCCGACGTCGTGGCGCATCTCGTTCAGGCACTGAGGCTGGAACGGCCCCTGCTGGTCGGCCACTCGCTGGGCGGCGCGCTCGCGCTGGCCGTCGCACTCCGTGCCCCCGATCTCGTGGGCGGGCTGGCACTGCTCTCACCCCTGACCCAGCCGCAGGACGCGGTGCCGAGCCCCTTCCGAACGCTCTGGATCGGCTCGCCGCTGGTTCGCCGGGCGGTGGCCTGGACGTTGGCAACCCCGCTCGCGATGCGCAGAAGCGCCGTCGTGCTCGCGGAGCTGTTCGGCCCGGAAGCCGTTCCTGCCGATTTCGTCACACGCGGCGGCGGGATGCTGGGACTGCGACCGAAGGCCTTCTATTCCACCTCGACGGACCTGATGGCGATCAGCGAGGACCTTCCGAGCCTGCACGCGCGATACGCCACGCTCGATCTACCGGTAGGCATCCTGTTCGGATCCGAAGATCGCATCCTCTCCGCCGACCGGCATGGAAGCGCCATGCTCGGCCAGGTTCCCCGGCTCTTCTATGAACAGCTGGAGGGTGCGGGTCACATGGCTCCCATCACCCGTCCGGACGAAGTGGCAGAGTTCATCGCCCGCGTTCAGGCCATGATCGTGAGGCTCTGAGTCCGGCGTGGCCGGTCAGGACGCAGTCAGGCGGTCTGGGCCCGCAGCGGCGGAGATGCTGCGCGCCACGGCCTGCAGCAGGGCGATCGATGTCACGCTCACCACGACGCTCTCGCGCACGCCGGCGATCTCCTGCTTGACTTCGATGACGCCGTCTATGACGTCGGCGACGCGACTCTTGTCGATGACCCCTTTCTCGACGAGGAGAAGCATGAGACCTTCGCAGAGCATCAGGGCCGCCTGGCCGTGAGGATCGGGATTGGTTTCCATCGGACAGAATAGCGCCGCCCCGCGGCCGATGTCGCCAACCCAGTTTAGTTGTCCGCCGATCGTGTGGATTTCCATCTTCGCGAGGCTGCGGCGCGACCTGCGCTCGGCCGGGCGTGCGGACGACGCGCACGCGCCCATCTCCTGTGGTGCGCGGCAGGCGTCCACGAGAATGCCAGATCCGGCTTGCGGTCGCGGTGAGGGTTGGTTTCGGACCCGATCGAATACGCTTCACGCCGGGCCTGCCGATGCGTGACCTCGCAAAAAGACGGCGGCACCCGAAGGTGCCGCCAAGTTTAGGGAGGAAACGTCCAAGTAGAGGAGAGGAAGGGATCTTCTCCCCTACATGCACAACCTAACGCCGGACGCCAGGGTAGCCGCTAAACTGGATTGCTTTATGCTTCACCAGGGCGTGACTTTCAGCAATTCCTGCTTCGCGTGGTCGAGGAGGCCGAGGCGGGATCACGTTTTCTGTCTGGCGAACATCGTCGTCTCCCTCGCGAAGACGATGATCCGGTCACGACCCTCTGCCTTGGCCTGATAGAGCGCCTTGTCCGCGCGGCCGATCAGCGACTTCCAATCGTCGCGTGCATGCTCATGCGCGACGCCGATGCTGCAGGTCACCTCGATCACCTCGCCATCCACCTGGAACGGTTCGCCGCAGGCCGCGATATTCAAGATGCCGATCCGGTTGACCTCCGGGACCTGCTCGGTCTCGAGCACGATCAGGATCTCCTCTCCGCCGTAGCGTCCAGCATATTCTCCCGGCTTCAGCGCCAGCTTGAGGCGGCGCCCCATCTCCTTGAGGATCTCGTCGCCGGTCAGGTGGCCGAAACGGTCGTTGATCCGCTTGAAGTGGTCGATGTCCAGCAGGCCGATGGCGATCTGCGAGAACCGGCCCGCCTGGGCGAGCGCGGCGACCAGCCGGGTCTGTATCTCGCCACGCGTCAGCAGACCGGTCAGGCTGTCCGTCGCCTGGGCCTCGCGGATCTCCGCGGTGCGCAGCTCGACCTCGCGCTGCAGCGTCCGTCTCTGCCGCAGCAGATAGCGGAACCTGAGGCGGAGGCCGCCATAGACAGACCCGAGCGCGGCCAGCGCATAGAGCACGAGCGGCGGCCACCACAACCACCACGGCTTCCTGACCCGTAGCAGGACCGAAACCGGTGCCGAGACCTGATGGGTCAGCGGGTCGTAGGCGACGAGATCGAAACGATGGTGCCCCGGTGGAGCCGAGGGGTAGCGGGCGTAGCCGCTCGCGCTGTCGGCCCATCCCTTGTCGACCCCCTCGAGGCGGTAGCGGAAGCGGATGACGCCGTCGGCGCGGAAGTCGAGCGAGCCGAACTGGATCACGAAGGGCTCCTGGGTGTAGCGCACCGCACGCTCGCGGAAGGCCGTCTCGCCGACGGTGACGGAGGTGATGACCGGCTTCAGGTTCTCCCTGATGAACAGCTGCGTCGGGTCGAGCAGGTGCGACAGCCCCTGGCTGGTGCCGATCCACATCGAGCCATCGGCGTCCTCCAGCAGGCCGCCCTGGTCCAGGTCGTCCCAGATCAGTCCCTCGTCGGTGGTCGCGGACACCCAGCGCTGCCCGTTGAACACCGAGACGCCGTTGTCGGTGCCGGCCCAGAGCCAGCCGCGGCTGTCGACCAGCAGCGAGACGATGCTGTTGGAGATGACGTCGGGCGGCTGGAACCTGGTGCTCGACACGATCCGGTCACCATCGAGGTGCAGCCGGTACAGTCCGCCGCCGGCGCCGGCGATCCAGAGCACGCCCTCTCCTCCGGCAGTCAGGGTCAGCGGCTCGAACTCGGCTTGCTGCCACTGCAGGCGGATGGAGACCAGCCGGCCGTCGGCGTGGCGATGCAGCAGCGCCTGGCCGCGCAGCACCCAGAGGCTGTCATCGGCAGCGACGGCGGCCGTGGTGATCGATCCCGACAGGTCCGCGACCGGCCGCGGCGCCGTCGGGGTGGGGGCGCTGTCGACGACGTAGACGCCTCTCTCCGTGATGAACCAGAGCCGGCCGTTCGGGCCGTGCAGGATCTGGCTGACCTGCGGCAACGGGTAGGAGGCGGTCTCTCCGGTGCTGAGCGCGATGCAGGCGACGGCGGTCGATCCGACCGACCGCCAGAGGTGGCCGAACCCGTCCAGGGCGACCGAGAACGCCGCCTTGTCGAAGTGCCGATGCGCCAGCGTCAGGCTCGAAGGACCACCGATGGCGTCGACGCCACCGTCGGAGGCGACCCAGAGCGGGCCGCCCGGCTGGCGAGCCATCTGCCAGAGCACGTCGTCGGACATGCCGTCATGATGGTTCAAGTTCTCCCAGGCGCCGTAGCCCAGGGCGCGCATGACCCCGCGCCCGAGCACGGCGAGCCAGAGGTCGCCCTGGCGGTCGAACATCAGCCTCAGGATCGGCACGGGCGGCAGGCCGTTCTCGGTGGCGAGCGTCTTCCAGCCGGAGGCACGGCGAATCATGAGGCCGGCGGCGGACTGGGTCAGCAGCTGTCCGGACGGCGTCAGCGCCAGCAACAGGGTCTTCGGGTAGTTCGCGTAGCGTCCGCCCTGGTCCGGCAGCAGCGAGACCTCGACATGACCCGTCCCGGGATCGATCTCGACCAGCCGAGAGGCGGAGCGCGCCAGGACGTGGCCATCCGTCGTCAGCAGCAGGGCCACCCAGCTGTCCGACGGCAAACCCTCCACGGACCCGAAGCAGCGTAGCGAGGTCGCGCCGAGCTCGCAGATCGATCCGTCGGACCGCACCGCCCATAGGGTCGCGCCGCGCACGGCGAGAGGTGCCGGGTCCTGCAGCGGGAGGCCCGGTCGGCGGAGCAGACCGTCGGCGAACTCGACCAGCGGCGGTCCGGTGCCGGTGTCGGTCCGGACGCGATACAGCACGCCCTGGCCCGCGAACAGGGCGCCGCCATCCCACGGGACGAGCTCGCCTGCGCCGTCGTCGGGGATCGGCCCGACCCGCGAGACCGCGATCCGGAAGCTCAGGGCGGACGGCGGGGTGTGCACTCCGATCGGCTCGGTCGAGACGAAGATGCTATGGGGATAGCGGACCATCAGCCGGCCGCGCGCGTCGAACGCGAGGCCGCTGGCGATGCCGCCCTCGGGCAGACCCTGCTTCGGCCCGAAATTGAAGAAGCGCCGTCCGTCATAGACGTAGAGCCCATGCTCGGTGCAGGCGAACACGTAACCGGACCGGTCCTGGTGCAGGCAGGAGAACCAGGCGTTGGTGAGCCCGTCCGCCTTGCCGTAGGACTGGAACGCGATCTGCTGGGCCTCCGTCCGTTGCCAGGTGAGGCTCGAGCACACGAGGCCGAGCGCGAAGACGACACCCAGCCGAGACCCGGTGAGAAGGCAAGCAGGGATCATCCGCAGCGACATTTTCCCACCCGGTGCTCGAGACTAGCACGGTTCGACGGCGACGATCTCGATCGGAGGCCCCACGGTATCCACCGCGTCAGCATCAAGAAAGCGCCTTCCCGCCTTGCGGCGGGAAGGCGAGGTGCGGCGGTCAGCGTAGGACCGGCCTTGCAGACGATGCGGCCTCATCCCCAGTGATGGAAGATGTCCGGATCATCCTCGGCGACCTTCACCGCGGCGCCGGACCAGTGGTGGAAGATCAACGGATCGATGTCGGCGACGCTGGTGGCGATGGACCAGTGATGGAAGATCGCCGGCAAAGGGCCGTCGGCGAGTCGGAGGGCCTGGCCTGAGCCTGCCTCATGTCCCGCCGGAAGCGACGACGGCGACAGCAGCGCCCCGGCAACGATCATCGAGGCGCCGAGCCCTTGAAGAAAACGTGCAATCCTGGTGGTCATCGTTCGAGTCCCCTGTCTTGGTCTCGGACCTCATGTCCGAGCCAGAGCGAGATATAGACGCTCCGTCGCGTCGTCGACGATCGCCGGCGAGGAATAGCTCGGCATTTTCGAACCCGGACGTCGTCACCCGTCTCCTCGCCGGATAATCGGCAACGAGATGCAGGCGGCGTCTCCTCTCATAGAGACGAGTCGCCCGAACTTGCGGTATCGACCGTCATGTCACGTCGCCGCAACAAGCTCGCGCCGCGCCAGGCGGTCGGGGCCGTCCGCGTCGCGGTGGCGTGGCGACGCCTGAGCGTCACCACCCCGCTCGCGAGCACGACCCATCCCGCGCCGCCGCACCAGATGACCTGGGGCAGGAGGAGCATGATGCCGTCGGGATCGAACGGCCGCGAAGCCGCCGGTGCCCGCTCCGTCGGCGTCTCCGGGGCGTGGAGCGTGAGGAAGATGGCGGCGACGGAGAATGCGGCGCTGAGGCCAAGCCCGAGGTGGGTGCGCGGCAGCACGGGCAACCCGGGCCCGATGCCGAGCCCGATGAAGACGCTCATCGCCGCCACGCAGTCGACCTCCGAGGAGCTGGACGCTGGAACGTGCGGCTGGTCGAGCAGCGCGTGTCGGTTCGCCCCGCCCCGTACTCCAGCCCTGTATCCGGGACGAACGACCGCGATCGCTGCGCGGCGCATACGGTCACGAAGACGCTATGACGGGTCGTGAGCTCCGGTCCTCACGCTTCCGCGGCGAGGTGGTCGCGGTGCAACCGGCGTGGCGGACCCGATCGTGAGCGCGGGAGAGCCACGGCACTTCGCCCGCCGACCTCGACCGCTTCGTCTGCCGGTCGGACCAGCAACGGATTACAGAGACGTCAGGCTCGATGCTGGTTTCCGCACTTGCATCAACGATCCGGGAAGAAATGTCTTGGCATGATAATCTTGTCTCCTTGTGGAAATCGAAGATGTGGGGAGAATTGCAACGTCGGGAATCTTCTTGAAAGCGCACCCCAAATTGTTCCGCTTCAAAAGCGGTCTTGCCGGGGGTCCGCTCGCCGACGTGACGATCACCACCCTCAGCCAGAACACTCCGGAGAGAAATCCTTCCGACCTGGCCTCACATGTTCTACTGGTTTCGCTAACCCTACGAAAACCGACCGATGTTCGACCAGGCGAGCGGACTCCGCTGCAAGCGTCGCAGCTGCCCGACCTCATAAGCCGGAGCGCGTCCCCGAGCGATACGGCGGCATTGCGCACCGCCTTGCCGCTCGGGCTGTTCGTTCTGAATCGTCGTCTGGCGCTGACGCTATCAGTCCTGGCGTTCGTCCTGTTCCCTGCCGAAAGTGTAAGAGGAAATTCATTATTTGTTCGACATCCTCGGTGGAGCGGCGATAGCCGCCGCGCTGGCCAGCTCGCCGTCTCTGCGCCGACTCCGCGGCTCTCACCTCGGCTTGATGAGGAGAGCGGAACCCTGGTTCTACGCGATCGGGTTCTTCGTGCTGGCCGAGGTGGCTGAATTTTTCGCGGCGACGCGGCAGCTTCTCCGCCTGATCCGCCGCTACTGAACGGGGGCGGAAGCCGGTCGATGCGTCAGCAGCAGGGTTTTCGTCTTGACGCCCCAGCCGGTCGGCGTCGCGCGTTCCACCGCGCGGGGCGGGTCACCAGGACCGTCGCGTCCTGTGACCGGGGGGAGCTCCCGGCAGATCCGCGCCGGTCCGACGCCACCCGCAAGCGTCATGCCATGGCGCCGCAGCCGGTCGACGGCCCTGTTCGAGACCCGGACGGCGACGACGTGCGCGTGTAACTATTGAGGAAGGCGATGGACAAGGTGCGCCTACACGGTCAATATTGCGACAAGTTGTTCCGGCACGCGCGAAGTCGGATCGTTCAGCCTGAAACAGGGAAGCCGTCCATTTGATTGTGGCTTCGTCGTGCCGGGACGTGTTTGGGGATGATCCCGGGTCGGGCGCCCTGGCAATCGAGTTTGCGCACAGGCCGCTCGGCTCACCGGCCCGATACGGGAGTCCGTGAATGAGCGAGACGCCGGGCGCTGTGGCCGCCGACGCGAGCGGCGGCGGCTTGGCCATGATCGGGATCGTCGGTCTCGATGCCGTCCTTGCCGGCGGTCTGCCGCGAGACCGTCTCTACCTCGTCGAGGGAACGCCCGGAACCGGCAAGACGACGCTGGCATTGCAGTTCCTCCTGGAAGGGCAGCGCCTGGGCGAACTCGGCATGTACATCACGCTCTCCGAGACCGCCGACGAGCTGCGATCCTCCGCGGCGACCCACGGCTGGTCGCTGGCCGGCCTTTCGATCGTCGAGCTGGTGCCGGACGCCGGACTCGGCTCCGACCAGGAGCAGACCCTGATACATCCGGCGGAGTTCGAGCTCGGCGAGACGATCGGGCGCATCATGGAGCGGTTCGAGCAGGAACAGCCGGTACGGCTCGTCATCGACAGCCTGTCGGAGCTGCGCCTGCTGGCGCAGACCCCGTTGCGCTACCGCCGACAGGTGCTCGCCCTGAAGCACCGCTTCACGCGCAGCCGCTGCACGGTGCTGCTGCTCGAAGACCAGACCGCTGAGCCGCGCGACCTGCAGCTGCACAGCATCGCCCACGGCGTCGTGGCGCTGGAGCTGAGCAGCAACAATTACGGCGCGGAGCGGTGGTCCCTGAACGTCGTGAAGATGCGTGGCGTGCGGTTCCGCGGCGGTCGACATGACTACACCATCGACACCGGCGGACTCGTCGTCTATCCGCGCCTCATCAACACCGAGCACCGGGTAGACCCGCTGCCCGCCGCCGTCGAGACCGGCATCCCCGAGCTGGACGCCCTGCTGGGGGGCGGCCTGATCCCCGGCACCAACACGCTGGTGATGGGGCCGACCGGCACCGGCAAGACCTCCACCGCCACCCGCTGCACCCTCGCCGCGCTGCAGCGCGGCGAGCGGGTTGCGATCTTCATGTTCGACGAGGAGCTCGGCACCTTCTTCACGCGCTCGGCGGGGCTCGGGATGGATCTGCGGCCCTACCTGGACAAGGGGCAGCTGCAGATGCGCCAGATCGAGCCGTCCGAGCTGTCGCCGGGCGAGTTCGTGCACTACGTGCGCCGCTCGGTCGAGGTCGACGGCATACGGGTGATCTTGATCGACAGCCTCAACGGCTACCTCCACGCGATGCCGAACGAGCGTTACCTGATGCTGCAGATGCACGAGCTGCTCAGCTACCTGAGCCAGCGCGAAGTGGTGACGCTGCTCATCCTCGGCCAGCACGGCCTGGTCGGCGAAGTGCGCTCGGACGTGGACCTCAGCTACCTGAGCGACACGATCATCCTGATGCGCTTCTTCGAGGCGGCCGGCTCGGTGCGCCGGGGCTTGTCGGTGGTGAAGACCCGAACTTCGTATCACGAGCCCACCATCCGGGAGTTCAAGCTCGGGTCGGGCGGGGTGACCATCGGCGCCATCCTGCACGAGTTCGACGGCGTGCTGAGCGGCACGCCCGTGTACCGAGGCAGCAGCGGTGCGCTGATGGCGACGCCGCCTCCGCCCGCAGCACCTCCGCAGGACGGCTGAAGCCGGCATGGGCGCGACGGCGGCCGCGGAACACAGGGTCCTGGTCCTCGCGCCGCGCGGCCGCGACGCCGGTGTGGCGGCCGGGATACTGGCCAGGATCGGTCTTGTCTGCCGGGTCTGCACCGACCTCGCGGACCTGACGCAGGCCGCCTCCGAGGGCGCCGGGGTCGCCCTGGTCACCGAGGAGGCACTGGACGGCGACGCGGGCGTGCTGCTGCGCTGGATCGCGGCGCAGCAGCCCTGGTCCGACTTCCCCTTCGTGATGCTGGCGGCGCCGCGTGGCGACGTGGAGCACGGGGCACGGGTGCCGGCCTGGTTCGGCGGGATCGGCAACGCCATGCTGCTCGAACGCCCGCTCGGCGCCGCTGCGCTGACGAGTGCGGTGCGTGCGGCCCTGCGCGCCCGCGGCAAGCAGTACGAGGTGCGGGCCTACCTCGCCGAGCGCGACTTGGCGGCGGTGCGGCTGGAGGCGCTGAACGCCTCGCTGGAGACCAGGGTGGCGGAGCGGACGGCGGAGCTGCAGGCCGCCTACGAGCGCCTGGGCGAGGAAGTGCGAGAGCGGTCCCAGGCCGAGGCGCGCCTCGCGCAGGCGCAGCGCATGGAGGCGCTGGGCCAGCTCGCGGGCGGCGTCGCGCACGACTTCAACAACGTGCTGCAGGCCGTGAGCGGCGGGCTGGGCCTGATCCAGCGCCGGTCGGGCAACGCGCAGGATGTGAGGAAGCTCGCTCGCATGGCCGGCGACGCCGCCAAGCGAGGTGCCGCCATCACCGGACGGCTGCTGGCCTTCGCGCGCCACGGTGCGCTGCGGGCAGAGCCGGTCGCGACCCTGTCGCTGCTGGAGGGCCTGCGCGAGATGCTGGCCCACACGCTCGGCGCGGGGATCACGATGCGGGTCGTCGCGGACGAGAACCTGCCGGCACTGCTGGCCGACAAGGCGCAGCTGGAGACCGTGCTGGTGAACCTGGCGGTCAACGCGCGCGACGCCATGCCCCAGGGCGGCATGCTGAGCCTCGCCGCCGCCATGGAGCTGGTCCTCGACAAGGGTCACCCGGCAGGCCTGCAGCCGGGCGGCTACCTGCGCCTCTCTGTCGCCGACACGGGGACAGGCATGAGCGCCGCCACCCTGGCGCGAGCCAGCGAGCCTTTCTTCACGACCAAGCCGCTCGGCAAGGGCACCGGGCTGGGCCTGGCGATGGCACGTGGCTTCGCTCACCAGTCCGGCGGCGGCTTCACGATCGAGAGCGTAACAGGCCGGGGCACGACGGTCACGCTGTGGCTTCCCGAGGCGGCGGGTGCGTCGGTGGAGAGCGACGACCCGACGCTGTCCAGGATCGTGCTGACCGCCGTTCGTGTCTCGGCCCGGGTGCTGGTGGTGGATGACGACACCATGGTGCGCGAGGTGCTGGTCGGTCAGATGGAGGAGCAAGGCTACCGCGTGACGCAGGCGAGCGACGGCCTGGAAGCCCTCGCGCAGCTCGATGGCGGCGCCGTAGTGGACCTGCTGATCTCCGACTTCGCCATGCCCGGCATGAACGGGCTGATGCTGATCCAGGAGGCACGGCGGCGACGGCCGGAGCTGCCCGCCCTGCTGCTGACCGGCTACGCGGACGCGAGCGTGCGGCTGGCCGTCGAGGATGCCAAGGCGGGAGGTACGGAGCTGCTTCGCAAGCCCGTGTCGGGAACCGTGCTGGCCGAGCGCTCGGTGGCACTTCTCGCGTACGGCGCCACGATCACCGGCGAAGCAGACCGGTCGTCGAGCTCAGGCTGACGGGCGGAGGATCGTCTCCGAGATCATCCTGGGCCTGCGCCGTCGGGCGCTGTCCGATCCAGGGATCATGCGGCGTCAGACGGTCTCGAGCGGAAGCGCATGCAGCGCGCCGAGGTGACGCTTGACGATCAGGACGGTCTCTGCGGCGAAGGCGCGCAACGCGGGATGATGTCCAGCCCTCGCCTCCTGCGCGAAAGCTGCGCCGTCCGCCGCGTGGATCGCATCCATCTCCTCGATATAGGCGTTGTCGAACGCCTTGCCGGACAGGCCGCGGAGGCGTTCGAGACGCGTCCGGAAGGCAGCGTTCAGCGAGGGTTCGAGTTCGATGCCCACCGACATGGCGATCGCTCTCAGCTTGCCGCCGACCAGCTGATGGTCGTGGACCTCGGTGGCACCTATGTCGAGGATGTCCTGACGGGCGGCGGCTTGCGAGGCGAGCTTGCTCGCCTCGACCTCGTACATCCCGCCCTGGGAGACCTTGGCGACGAACGCCCGATCCGCC
Organism: uncultured Acetobacteraceae bacterium; assembly: GCA_964245725.1. GTDB lineage: Bacteria > Pseudomonadota > Alphaproteobacteria > Acetobacterales > Acetobacteraceae > Lichenicoccus. The sequence continues at coordinate 12,764 of CAXTOC010000019.1, forward strand.
GCCGACAGATCCCCTGGCAATGCCAAGGCAGGCCTCGAGGCGGCGCCGGCGGCAAGCGCAGGCATGAACAGCGCGGCCCTGCCGCAGAAACACAGGACGGATCGACGTTGCACGGGCTCTCAATCCTCAGGGAACTTAAATTGAGAGACGCGGCTTCCGCAGATGTCAACCGTCCGGTGCAGCTCCGCTCGCACATTTCCCCTGGGCCGCCCGACCCTCGTCGCGAAGCATCGCGTCGTCAGCCACCGGACGAGGCCCTGGATCGCGGCACTGGAGGGAACGGACGGCGATGAAGATCATCATCTTCGGTGCGACCGGCGGCACCGGTCGAGCGACGGCGCGCACGCTGCTGGCGGCGGGGCACCAGGTCACCGCGTTGGCCCGCGACCCGTCCAAGCTGTCCGACCTCGCTGCCCTCGAAGCCATCCGCGGCGACGCCATGCGGCCGGCCGACGTCGCCGCCGCGATCCCCGGCCACGACGCGGTCATCGTCAGCCTCGGCAACTCGCAGAACCCGTTCGCGATGGCGCTGGGCGCCCGCCGCACCACGCCGGCCGACGTGTGCGAGGTCGGAACCCGCAACGTGATCGCGGGCATGCGCAAGGCCGGCGTCGGTCGCCTCCTGGTCGTGACCGCGTTGGGCATCGGCAACCAGCGCGCGCTGCCGCTGCCGCTGCGGCTGTTCTATCGGACGGTGCTGCGCGAGCACATGGCCGACAAGGAGAAGCAGGAGATCCTGGTCAAGGCGTGCGGCCTCGACTGGACGCTCGTCCAGCCGGTCGGCCTCACCGACGGCGCGGCGACCGGCGACTGGCTGGCGGACACGACCGGCAAGGTCCGTCGCCAGCGGATCAGCCGCGCCGACGTCGCCGCCTTCCTGGCGACCCTGATCGACGGCCGCGCCTGGCGGCACGCCACCGTCGCCCTGTCCGGCTGACGGGCCGCGTCGTCGCCTTCGCGGTCCACGTCCGCGCGTTCGTCCTCAGGTTCGTCCAAGGAAGGTGCCGACATGTCGCTCATGCACGATCTCACCTGCCGACGCTGCATCGGCCGCTTTCTGGCCGCCGCGGTCGTGGCTCCGCTTGCCTCGATCGGCCGGTCGGCGCGTGCCCAGAGGACGGAGGTCCCGGTGCCGGGGTCGCCGGTATCGGGCCGCAGCCACCTCCTGGACAGCGCCGCCGACACGCTGCAGTCCAAGCGCCCGATCGACGCCATGAGCGCGTTCCTGAACGGCTTTCACTTCTACGCCGACGACATGGGGCGGCAGGTGGAGGCGAACCATTTCTGCACCCACCTGTCGGAAGACTTCCACCAGTGCGTCATCTACGACTCCGACCGCAGGGACGCGAAGCTGATCGGCATCGAGTACATCGTCAGCGAGCGGATCTTCCGGACCTTGCCGGACGAGGAGAAGCGTCTGTGGCACAGCCACGACTACGAGGTGAAGTCCGGCGAGCTGATCGCGCCCGGCGTGCCGGAGCTGGCCGGTCATGGCTTCATGCAGACGCTGGTCACGACCTACGGCAAGACCTGGCACACCTGGCAGGTCGACCGGTTCCGGGATTTTCCGACCGGCATCCCGCAGCTGATGATGGGCTTCGTGAAGGATGGCCAGATCGATCCGCGGAGGCTGGCCGATCGCGACAGCCGGTTCGGCGCGTCCACGCAGGCACTCAGGCACGACCGCGGCGACATCCCGTGGCCGGCGGTCGTCGACGGTGCCAACGCCTGGCAGAGCGGCAGGACGGTCCAGCTCACCTTGCAGGAGGTCGCGGTGAAGCGGCGCAGCTGAGCCTTCCCTACTTGTTTCGCGCAAGGGCGAGTGCGGTGCCGGCTCCGATCAGGAAGCCGCCGGACACCCTGTTCCGAAGACGCCCGCGCGACGTCAGCACGCCCCGGAGACGGCCAGCAAGGAGCGCCCAGCCGCTGTCCACCAGGACCGCAACGGCCAGGAAGGTCACCGCAAGTTCCGCGACCTGTGTTCCGACATGCCGGTGCATGGTGACGAACTGCGGAAAGAACGCGCCGTAGAACAGCAACGTCTTGGGGTTGGTCAGCGACACCAGCAACGCGCGCACGTAGATCGCCCGGCGTGCCCTGGGCTCCGCACGGGTCTTGGTCAGATCGACCGGAAGCGCGCGCCACTGTGCGATGCCCAGACACAGGAGGTAGGCGACACCGATCCAGCGTAGCCACCCGAACCAGGTGCCGAGACTGCCGAGCAACTCCGTCATGCCGGCGGCCGCGAGGCAAAGCTGCAGGATCATGGCCGAGCTGGTCCCTGCCACGGTGAGCAACCCGTATCCTGGTCCGTAGGACACGCTGTTGGCGATGATGAGGGCGACGTTCGGCCCTGGCATGAGCATGAGGATCGCAACGGCAGCGACGAACGCGAAGAACAGGCCCGGATCGACCATCGAACGTTCCTCTCCTCAAGAAGCCGGCGGAGCATGCATGAATGCAGTCGCCAGGCTCTGACGCCGCTGCCGTGCGCGGACCGCCCGCATCAGGACACGGTCGTAATCGGTTGGCATCGCGCATCGTCAGCCGCCTCCTCGCGCGCAGGCCGGCAGATCACTCAGGATCCAAGCCACTGCACGAATTCTCCGTGCGGGTGGGCGATGCCCAGGCGATGCTGCCGTTCGCCGGGCCACCGGGTCAGGTGCAACTCCGGACGAGCGTCAGGCCTTGGCGGTTCGAGGCGCAACCAGGCCAGCGGGCTCGCCTCGGTGGCTCGCGCACCCGCCCGATCGATCGCATCGCGCACTGCCCCCTGAGTTGCCGTCGACATGTACTGCCACATGACCGAGTGGAAGAGTATGGTCGCGCGTCCCGGCGCGAGCACTTCCAGCTTGGCTCGCACCCAGGTGCCCGCATCGGCACGCTCCACCATAACTCCGATCCGGCGCGCCACTGCGATGCCGGCTTCGAGCCGAGCCAGGCGATCCAGCTGGTCGGCCCAGACATAGCTCCGAAGCCGCAGCCGGTCGTCGTGCTGTTCGAGATCGACCGGTGCGACGTCGCAGCCCGCCCGCTCCACGACTGCAAGGGGTGCTTCCAGTGGTGGCAAGGGTCCCTCCCAGTCCGGCTGCAGCCGGACCGGGCTCGCTGGATTTCCCCACCGCCGGTCCGCAAGCCGGTACTGGTAGTGGTCCCAGATCAGGTTCAGCCCGGCGCTCGATCCGATCTCCAGCAACCGGAGCGGCAGCCGTGCTGACGCAGCAACCTCAAGAAAGCCTCCGAGCAATACCGCCGAACGTCCCACCTCGTTGGTCTGCGGCGGCGAGGCCAGGAAGCCGCGCAGGAAGTCGGCATGCTCGTCCAGCGCGGCCAGCAGGGCCGGGCGCAAGGGCTCGGCATCACCTTGGGTTCCGGACCGATAGCAGGCAGCGAGCTTCGGATCCGCTCCACCCAGCACGAGGGCATGGAGTGCGCCGGCCAACCGCAGGGCGAGCGCGTCCGCGACCGGATCGCCGATCCAGCCTCCGACCAGCGTGGCCGCCGGGCCGCCGCGCGCGATGTCCTCTGCCAGCGCCGCCAGCAGCCGCGCCGTGAAGGGAGCGCCGAGGCCGTTGCACCATGCGATCTGCTTGTCGAACGCAGCCAGCATCGCCGCCCTGTCGCCACCCTGCTCGGATTGCTGCATGCCGCCCTCAGCCAATCGGTATGACCGTTCCGCCTCGAAGGCCTGATACGTGACGCCTCCCGGGTCGCGGGCGATCGCCATCATCCTGGCGCTCACGCTGCGGCGAGAGGATGCGGGAGAGCCTACCGGCTCCCGCACATGGTCTGCGCCTCAGCGCACCGGGCCGAGCCCCCTGGTGCGCAGCGCCACGCTGCCCAGCGTGCGCAGGATCCGAGCACTCGCCCTCATCGTGCCGGACAGGTTGCCGGCCACCTTGGAGCGGCCCGCGAGCCGGCGTCGGTACGGCACCGGCACCTCGATCACGCGCAGGCCAGCGGCCCCCACGCGCATCTGCATCTCGAGGTTCCAGCCATAGGTCATCTCCCGCATCCCCAGGTGGCGCAGCACGTCCAGCCGGATCGCGCGATAGGCGCACATGTCACGGTAGCGGGTGCCGGTCAGCAGCCCGACGACGGCGCCCACGGCGCGTCCCGCCAGCACCTGGTGCAGGCCCATGCTCCCCACCTCGCGCCCCTCGCGGGCACGCGTGGCGATGACGAAGTCGGCCCGCCCGTTCAGGATCGGACCGACGATGCGTCCCGCCAGCTCGCCATAGTCGCTGCCGTCGCCGTCCAGGAACAGCACGATCTGCGCCCCCAGCGCCTCCGCCCGTTCGGCGCCGCTCAGGCAGGCGCGCCCGTAGCCGCGACGCGGCTCGGACAGCACCTCGGCGCCGGCGCGCCTGGCCTCGTCCACCGTGCCGTCGGTGCTGCCGCCATCGACCACCACCACGGCGGCGATCAGGTCGCGCGGCAGACGCGAGACGGTCGGGCCGATCGCGCCGGCCTCGTTCCAGGCGGGCACGACCGCGACGATCCTGGGGCTTGCCCCGGCCACCGCTACAGGCTCCAGCGCAGGCCGCAATTCTGGCAGGGCTTCGGCGGCGCGTCGCTCAGCAGGTCGCGTCGGAAATCGCGGTAGGCGGGGCCGTCCCAGATCTCGCGCAGGGTCTGCTGGGTGGCATCGCCGAGCGTGTAGCCATCGTAGCCACGTGCCGAGAACGGCGCGATGCAGCAGGGCAGCGCGCGTCCGTGCGCGGTGAAGTACATCAGCGACCAGGGGCGGCGGCAGGTCGACCAGGGCTGATCGCGCTCGCCCTCCGCCTTCCTCAGGCTCAGCCCCGGCTCGGTGGCGCCGGAAGCGTCGATGCTGACGCCGAGCTCCGCCCCCAGCGCCTGCGCCGCCTCGATCGCCGCCTGCTCGTCGGCCTGCGTCTGCTCGAACAGCGAGCTTCCGGCCCGCGCCATGCCGAACCCGGCCTCGTCGAACACCAGACGCTGCAGGTGCACCTCGCGCACGCCCATGTCGGCAGCGAGCCGCACGAACGCCGGGAGCTGCTGCACCGTCTCCTTCAGGCCGGTCAGCCACAGCGAGACCGCCGGGGTGCGCGCGCCGGTCTCTGCCTGGTAGCGGGTGAGCAGGCGCACGTCGCGCACGATGCGGTGGAAGAAATCCTTGCCGCGCACCAGCTTGTAGGTCGCCGCGTCGGCCGCATCGAGCGAGACGCGCAGCTCGTCGAGCCCGGTCGCCACCAGCTCGGTGAACTTGCGCGGGTTCAGCAGGGTGCCGTTGGTGTTGAACAGCACGTGCACGCCGCGATCCTTGAGATAGCGGATCATGCGCGGCAGGGCCGGCACCAGCATCGGCTCGCCGACCCCGTGCAGCACCGCGCGCGAGATGTCGGGCAGCTGATCGACGATGCGGGTGAACAGCTCCCAGCTCATGTCGGCGGGCGGTTCCAACGCCTCGAAGGTGCGCGGACAGGTCTCGCACAGCAGGTTGCAGCGATTGGTCACCTCCAGGTAGAGACAGACCGGCGGGGCCGCGGGCCGCGTCGCCCGGTCGGCACCGACGGCCTCGAAGTAGCGTTTCGGATCGTGCTGCCGGCTCGGCTCGCTCGCCTCGGCGCGTGTGACGGTCTGCATCAGCTGTTCCTCGCGATCGTGGAGAGCCCGGGGGCGAGCAGGGGTGAGGGTCGCGCCCGGTGGCGGCGCAGATCCCCAGCTGCGAGCAGGATCGCCGGGCCGAACACCAGCGCGCGCCAGAAGAAGTCGTCGTGGAACGGACGCAGGTCCAGCAGCAGCGGCGCCACCGAGAGCCAGAGCACGGCGCTTACCGGTGCCACCGTGGCGAACACCGCCAGGAACGGGAAATACCAGGAATAGTGCGGGCTGAGCACGATCATGAAGGCGCCGGCGAGCCATCCTGCCTGGGTGCAGAGGCGCACCGTGTCCTCAGCGTCGGGCAACGGCCTGCGGTTCCGGAGCATCATCGCCAGGGCGACCGCGATCAGGGCCGACGCGGCCAGCAGCAGGTAGAGCGGGACGGCGATGGGCGGCGGCGTGACCAGTTCGTCGAGCCCGGCCAGCAGCCACACGCCGCCCCTGCCGATGCCCTCCTCGCTGC
>CAXTOC010000020.1:0-16913 GCA_964245725.1 uncultured Acetobacteraceae bacterium
GGCCAGGCTAGAGGGAAGCGAAGGTGCGGCCGGGTTGATCATCGCGCGGTGCCCGAAGGGCCTCGCACGGCGCGGCATCGTCGCGGTGCCGCACCGACGGTGGCCGCCCGCCGGTGCTCGCCGCCATCATGCGGCGGCGCCGGATCATGCCGACACCGAACAGGCCGACCGCGAGCAGCGCGATCGAAGCCGGTTCCGGAACGCTCAGGGTGTGGCCTGCATAGCCGATATCGGCGACCTCGAAGGAAGGAGAGTTGTCCGTCTCCTTCAGCACCACGGTGTCGAACGTGGCGCCTCCGCTGAGGTTGACCAGCGCATACTCGCTGCCGCCGAAATTCCGTGCACCGTCGGTAAGGTTGACGTTGGCGGCGGCGATGACCTGACTGCCGGTGATGGAGGCGACCTGCCTGCCTCCGCTGAGCAGATCAAGCTCGTTCCCCGGATCGACGGATCCCCAGAGGAGGTCGAGGGCCGCCTGGGGCTGGTTGAACCACAGCGCGATCGATCCGGTGCCGGTCGAGAGGTAGGAGCCGGTCCAGAGGCTCGGATCGTCGGACGTGCCGCCGGTAACCGGCGCCGCATACTGGTTCAGGACGCTTCCCTGCACGATCGCGGCGCCGGCGGCCATCGTGATGCCGACAGCGTCCGGACCAATGCCGATCGTCGAGGGGGTGCGACCGACATCGCCGTCCAGATCCAGCTCGTTGATGGGCCCGGTCAGCGACAGCATCGTATCGGAGAAGGTGACGGTGGCACCGGTGACTGCGCCGGCACGCGCCGGCAGATGCGCGTCCGACGCGAGCAGGGCCACAGCCGCCAGCGCCGCGACGACGTAACGGACACGCAACTTGATGGGTCGAGATCCGATGATCATCGCCGCTACCTTCTGATCCGCTGCGACGGCCGCTCGCTGCCCCGCCGGGGAAAGCTATCACACTCGAAACGTTCTTGCACGTTCCGGTTGTAAAAATGCGCGCGGTGTGGGAGATTAGGACGATCGATGCGGCGCAGGGTCCCGCTCGGAGCTCCGGCACTATCACACGCAGGATACGGTAACGGAATTTCAAAGTTGCCATATCGTTACGACAGCAGCGGCCACAACCTCGGCTTCATCGACGCCCTGCGCGGTTACGCCGTCACGCTGGTCATCGCGAGCCATGCCCTGCCGATGGTCCACGAGCTTCCGTGGACGGTGAAGCGCTTCAGCAATCTCGGCTTCCTCGGCGTGCAGCTGTTCTTCGTGGTGAGCAGCATCACCCTCGCGCGCTCCTGGCGGCGCCGGGAGGCAACCGCGCCGCCACCGCTGGGGGATTTCCTGGCACGCCGCATCTTGCGCATCGCGCCTGCCTACTTCCTCGCCGGACTGGGCTATTTCTGGCTGCTGCCACCGGGCACGATCGATGCCGCGCGCATCACCCATTTCCTGACCTTCACCAACGGCTGGAGCCCGGCACAGATGCCGACCGTCCGCGGCGCCTGGGTAGGCGTGCCGGGCGGATGGAGCATCGAGGCGGAGTTCGCCTTCTACGCGCTCTTCCCCATCCTGATGGCGACGCTGCGGGGACCCAGGCGGGCTTCGTGCGCGGCCCTCGTCAGCCTGCCGCTGGCCTGGGCCGCGGACACGCTCGGACGCGGCGCCTACGGGAGTGTCTACGGCTTCGCGGCGACCGACCAGTTCCTCTATTACTGGCTGCCGAACCAGCTCCCGGTGTTCTTGTGCGGGCTGGTGGCCTACGAGTGCGTGGCGGCGCTCTCTCGCGGCGGCGGCTGGCAGCGCCTCGGAGAGCGACTGATGCCGCGCGCCGGCCTCGTGCTGGGACTGGGCGTGTCCGGCTTCGCCTCGCTCGCGCTGCTGCCCTGGCCGCGGCTCCCGGCGCCCGCATCCGCGTTCCTGACCTCGCACGTCCTGGCCGCGATCGCGTTCGGCGCCATCGCCATCGCCCTGTCGCTGCGCCCGATGCCTCTGATTGCCAACCGCACGGTGGTGCAGCTGGGGCAGGCGAGCTTCAGCGCCTACCTGCTGCATTTCGCGGTCATCGAGACGGTCCGGCGCCTGCTGCCCGGCACCCTGCTGGCGGCGCGGGGGATCGGCGCGGTTGCGGTGAGCGGCGTGGTGTTCCTGCTCGTCCTCGGGATCACCGGGCTCGTCGCCCAGGCGACCTACCGGCTCATCGAGTTGCCGGCGATCCGGTGGGGCGCGAGGATGATGGCGTCGACCGCGGTCCGCCCAGCGTAACCGGGGAGTCGTGCATCCCCGGGTATCCTGCCTCCGACATTCGAGAGCGACTTTTGGAGATAAGCAGGCCACTATCTTGAAGGTTAGTGTCCAATGAGAACCGGACGTCCGAGGGACTTCTGGTTCGGGACACTCGGTGAGGCGGTGGCCACTCCGCGTCCGCGTCGGTTGGCCGAGAGCGTCATCGTGACCGTGGAACGGCCAGGCCCGATCCTTCTAGGATTTTCGGAATCGCCGCCTTCACCTGAAAGAAGCCCCGGCTCGCATGCGGCCAGGCCCGGCTGTCCCAGTCGCGCCGCACACGCAGGCACGACGGCAGGGCGGCGGCGGATGGCCCTACCGGCGCCCAGGCCGTGACCACCGGAAGCGTGCCGGCCCAGCCCTCCCGCACCAGGTCGGCGGGACAGCCGAAATGCGCCGCGGCACGTGCCAGGGCATCCGCCATCGCGTCGCGGTCCAGCTGGCGCACGGGTTCGGCTGCGCCCTCGCCATGTGCGAGCAGTCCGGCCACGCGTGTCACCCGCGCCGCTCCGAGGGGCAGGGTTTCCGGCTGCAGGTCGTCGAGGTGCAGCAGCAGCGCCACCGCCGCTCGCGGCGGTAGGTCGGCCGCCGGCAGGTCGATCGCGGCCGGCTGGTCCGGCTCCTCCAGCGCCGCCGGGTCCTCCTCGAGCCCGACCGGGTCGTAGCGGCCGCCGGTGTGACGGCGGATGTTCTCCGCGCGCGCCGCGTAGACCTTGCCGCGCGTGTGCAGTCCGCCGACCCAGCGCCAGGACAGGGTGTTGCTCGCCGGGTCGGCGTCGATCAGGTGACGCGCGAAGAAGTCGGCACCCAGCGCCCAGGGCAGCCGCAGCGTGAAGATCCAGATCGAGGCGAACCACATCCGGGCATGGTTGTGCAGCCAGTTGGTCGCCACCAGCTCGCGCGCCCAGTCATCGAAGCCGTCGATACCGGTATTGCCGGCTACCGCGTCGTGGAACACGCGGCGCAGGCCTCCCTCGGTGGCGAGCCGGTCGCGTCCCTGCAGGACGAGGCGCCGATACTCCGTCCAGAGCCACGGCCGCGTCTCCAGGTGGCCCTTGAAGTAGCTGCGCCAGAACACCTCCTCGACCAGCTTGCCGGATGCGGCCGGCCCGTGCGCGGTCAGCGCGGCGGCCACGACCTCCTGCTCCAGCACCAGCCGGCGGCGCAGGTAGGGAGACAGCGTGGAAGTGGCCGACTCGGATCCGGGTCCAAGGTCGGTGTTGCGCCCGGCGGCGTAGGCGGCACCCATGCGCGGCACGAACCCGGCGAGACGGGAGAGCCCGTCGGCGCGGGTGGCGGGAAAGCTGCGATCCATCCCTATCATGTGGGTCGGGGAACCCCCACCGCCACCACGGCTCCCCGCGATACGGGGCGATGCCGTGGCAACCGGTCTGGTCGCGCCTCCGTTGACCGGACGCGTCACCGGAGACCGCACCATGCCTCGCCCGACCCGCCTGATCACGGCCGTCCTCGCCGCCGCCCTTGCCTCGCTCGCCGGCTGCAACGGGGCGACCCCGCCAGAAGGTCCCGGACAGAACGCCGCCCTGCCGGCGATGCAGCCGGGTCCGACCACGGTCGGGCCGGCCGGTCTGGGTCCGGCCGGCTCCGACTCCGCCGTCGGCTCGGGCAACCTCGCCAACCCGGGCGTCGCCGGCCCGTCCGCCGTCGGACCGCCGCTGCATTGAGGACGCCTTGGCCGCAGCCAGGAGGATCAGGACCCTTGTCGGTCGCTGCCTCGCCCCGCGCCGGTCATGTCGGCATCAGCCGGTAGAGCGTTGTCGTGCGCAGCGCGCGGTCTTCCAGCTCCAGCGAGGTCGCGACGTCGTAGCGGGCGAGCGCGCGCAAGCCGCTGCCGGGCAGGTAGGCACGGCCTGGATCGGCGACATGCACCTCGGTGGTCTCGGCGCAGCGTCGCAGCCAGGGCAGGATGCGCCGGCTCATCGGCGCCTCGTAGCAGACGTCTCCGCACAGGATCAGGTCCCAGCGCGACGGCGTGCCGACCAGGTCTGCTGCCAGCGGCAGCACCGTGACGCCGTTGAGGCGAGCGTTCAGCCCGATCGCCGCGATCGCCAGGGCATCGATCTCCGCCGCCTCGACCGTGCGCGCGCCGGCCAGGGCGCAGGCGATGGCGGCGACGCCGCAACCGGCGGCGAAGTCGAGCACCCGCCGCCCCGCCACCAGCTCGGGATGATCGAGCACGTGCCGGGCCAGCGCCTGGCCGCCGGGCCAGGCGAACGCCCAGAACGGCGGCTCGACGTGCCGGGTCAGCCAGTCCTCCGAAGCCTGCCAGATCGGCGTGATCGCGTCGGCCAGATGCAGACGGATCTGCGGCAGCAGGTCGAGCGTGCCCACGATCGTGTGCGTCGCGACGAAGCGGACGGCGTCCGGCGCTGCGGCAGGATCCGGCGTCACGGCTGGAACCGCCCGAGCAGCAGCGCCGCGGCGACCGCCAGTCCCGCCTCCCGGTTGCCGCGGAACAGGGCGAGGCACAGCGGCGCGTCGGCGATATCGAGACGCCGCACCTGCACTGCCAGCAGCGCGACCGGCAGCAGCAGCGCCGGCCAGAACAGCCACGACAGGCCCGCCAGCATGGCCGAAGCGGCCAGCGCCGCCAGCGCCAGGCCGTAGGCGGCGGCCACGAAGCGGCGCGGCCGCCCGGCCATCAGCCGGGACGTGGACTTCACCCCCACCAGGGCATCGTCGGCCATGTCCTGGAACCCGTAGATCGTGTCGAAGCCGAGGTCCCACAGGATCGCCGACAGGTAGAGCGTGACCCAGGCAGCGTCGATCCGTCCGCTGGCCGCGGCATAGCCCATCGGCGCGCCGAAGCCGAAGGTGAAGCCCATCATCAGCTGCGGCCACCAGGTCACCCGCTTCGCCAACGGGTACAGCCCGACCAGCAGCAGCGAGCCCACGCCGAGCGCCCAGCACAGCGGCGGCAGGCAGAGCAGCACGGCGAGCCCGGCCAGCAGCAGCACGGCGAGGAAGATCGTGGCCTCACGCAGACCGAGCGCGCCCGAGGCCAGCGGGCGCCCCGCGGTGCGGGCGACGCGGCGGTCGATGTCGCGGTCCCACATGTCGTTGACGACGCATCCGGCCGAACGCATCGCCAGGCTGCCGACGGCGAACAGCAGCGCCAGGCGCAGGCGCCGTTCCGGCGACACCCCCGCCGGCAGCAGGATGCCCCACAGGCCGGGCAGGAACAGCAGCCAGGTGCCGATCGGCCGGTCGAGGCGGGCCAGCAGGGCGAACGCCCGCAGCTTCGGCGGCAGGCGCGCGACCCAGCCGGTGGAGACGATGTCGGTATGCGCCATGGGGCCGCCATTCCTCGCCGCGGCGTTCGCCGCTATGCGTGCGCCTCCAATGCTGTGCCGGATCGGCGGGGTCAACCGGGAGTGCGGGCAGGATGGCGGATCAGCCGCGGCTCTACGTCGATCCCGACGCGGCGAGGCTGCAGGCCGGGATGACGCTGCCGATGCGCGAGGCGCAGGCGCACTACCTGGGCACCGTGCTGCGCCGCACCGTCGGGGACGGCGTGCGGCTGTTCAATGCGCGCGACGGCGAGTGGCAGGCCGAGATCGAGAGCCTGCAGCGGCGCGGCCAGGGCGGCTTCACGATCAGGACGCGGCTGCGGCCTCCGGCGCCGGAGGCGGGTCCGCTGCTGCTGTTCGCGCCGGTCAAGCGCGATGCTACCGACCTGGTGGTGCGCATGGCGACCGAGCTCGGCGCGGGCGGGCTCCGGCCGGTGATGACCACGCGCACCAACGCCGCACGGGTCAATCTCGGCCGGCTGCAGGCCATCGCGACCGAGGCCGCCGAGCAGTGCGAGCGCCTGAGCGTGCCGGCGATCGCCGAGCCGTGCCGGCTGGACGCGCTGCTGTCGGAGTGGCCGGAGGAGGTCGGACTCGCTGCCGCGATAGAGCGGGTTCCGGACGGAACCGCCGTGTCCGGGCGGCTGCTCCCCGCCGCGCTGCTGATCGGCCCGGAGGGCGGCTTCGCGCCGCCGGAGCTTGACGCGCTGCGCGGCCGTCCCTTTGTTACGCTCATCTCGCTGGGACCGCGCATCCTGCGGGCGGAGACCGCTGCCGTGGCGGGGCTTGTCTGCCTGCAGGCGGCGCGCGAGCGGTGGGGGCTGGCGCCGGACGATCGGGCGTCGCGTTGAGTTCGTGAACCAGACCGGGCGGCGGGCGACAGGCCCCGCTCCCGCCAGCCCTGCCCGCGGAGCCCGATGTCGAACCCAGGTGACCAGGACGAGACCCCGATCGTGCAGGGTCCGGGCGTCGTCGCACAGCTCGCCGGGCACCTCGCGCAGGGGTGCAAGCCGCGCGCGGAGTGGCGGATCGGCACCGAGCACGAGAAGTTCGGCTTCAGGCACGCCGACCTTTCGCCGCCGCCCTACCGGCCGGACGGCATCGAGGCGGTGCTGGCCGGCCTGGCATCAGGTTCGGACGGGCTGTGGACGCCGATCCACGACAACGCGCAGCTGATCGGGCTGAAGGGCAGCGGCGTGCATGCCGGCGGCTCGGTGTCGCTGGAGCCGGCGGGACAGTTCGAGCTGTCCGGCGCGCCGCTCGACAGCGTGCACGAGACCGACGCCGAGATGCACGCACACTTCGCGGCTCTGCGTGCGGTGGCCGGACCGCAGGGGCTGGGCTTCGCCCCACTCGGCTTCCATCCCACTGCGACCCGCGCGCAGATGCCGTGGATGCCCAAGAGCCGCTACGCCATCATGCGCCGCTACATGTCCGAGGTCGGCACGCTCGGCCTCGACATGATGCTGCGCACCTGCACCGTGCAGGTGAACCTCGATTACGGGTCGGAGGCTGACATGCGGCGCAAGCTGCAGGTGGCACTCGCCCTGCAGCCGGTGGCGACGGCGCTGTTCTCCAACTCGCCGTTCCGCGACGGGCGGCCGAGCGGCCTGCTCTCCGGGCGCGCGCAGGTCTGGACCGACACCGACAATGCGCGCTCGGGCATGCCGGCGCTGTTCTTCGAGGAGGGTTTCGGCTTCGAGCGCTTCGTGCAGTGGGCGCTGGAGGTGCCGATGTACTTCGTCAGCCGCGATGGCGGGCTGGTCGACGTGGCGGGGCTGTCCTTCCGGCGCTGGCTGGAAGGGGCGGAACCGCGCCTCGCCGGGCTGGTGCCGACCCTGGGCGACTTCGACGACCATCTCACCACGATCTTCACCGACGTGCGGCTGAAGCGCTTCCTGGAGATGCGCGGCGCCGATGCCGGCAACCCGGCGATGATGGCGGCGCAGTCGGCGCTCTGGGTCGGGCTGCTGTACGACGACGCGGCGTTGCACTCGGCCGCAGCACTGGTGCGACGCCATCCCTGGCCGGACTACGTCGCGGTTCGGGCCCGTGTGCCGCGAGACGGCCTGTCGGCCCCCTGGGGCACGGGCAGCCTGCGTGATCTGGCGCGCGACATGGTCGCCATCGCCTCGGACGGATTGAAGGCGCGCGGCATCGAGGATGCATCCGGCGCGGACGAGCGGCGTTACCTGGAACCGCTGCACGCCCTCGTCGGCGGCGGCCCGACCCAGGCGGAGCACTGGCTGCAGCGCTATCACGGCGCCTGGGGCGGGAACGCCTCGCGCATCTGGGCCGAGGCCGAGATCTGAGCTCAGGAACCCCTGCACAGAGGGGACCCTGAGCCGCCAGGCGGGTCACCGGATGTCGGCGGCCGATCGCGATCGACGCGCCGGCGGCAGGATCCCGGCTTCTTGCTTGCCCGGTGGATCGGGAGGGTTGCAGTGTCGGCCGGTGATCGCTACGACCCGCACATTCGTTCGGACCCGGTGCAAGTCCGGGTGGCTCTGCCGGCCGCCAATCCGCCGGATAACCGCCATGACACGATGAATTTCGTCACCACCTCCCGTGGTGCAGCGGGTACGCATCATTGGCGAAAGCCTCCGATACGTAATCGACGTCGGGCTCCTCTGCATCACCGGGTCTGACAGCATCGGCGCGGCCTGCCATGGCCGCGCCCCATCGCCTGTTTGCCGGAACGCGCTTTCACAGACCTGACCTGACCGCGACGCGAGAGGACTTGCAGCCCGAGATCGGGAGATGAGGGCATGACAGATGCGACCTGAGATCGGCCCTGGCATCCTTCGCGAGAGGCCGGCTCGAGTGCTGCTCCTGGCGCTCCTGTTCATGACGTCCGCGACGCGAGCCGGCGCGGACCCGGACCATCATGATTTCACGAGGATCGTGGTGGACGGGCGGCTCTATCCCAATCACCGCAAGCCCAAGGTGATCGCAGATTTCGCCGCTGACGGAGATCCCGGCGTCGCGGCACAGGCCGGCCGCGATGGGTTCGCGATCTACCGACCTCCCTGCTTTCGGCGGCACATCATCAACCGCTGGTCGGCTGCCTCCGGCGACGAGGATGCCCAGGCCGGGGACATCGATGGGAATGGCATGCTCGACATCGTCGTGGGCGGCCTCAACGGAATGACCTACTGGCTGGAGAACCCGCTCAAGTCCGGCAAGGATCCGTATGACTCCTACTGGCCGATGCACAGGATCGGCACAGGTCACCCGTCGCACGACGTCGTCGTCGGTGACGCATTCAAGCGCGGCAGCCTCGACGTGGCGACCGAGAGCGGTATCTGGCACAGAGCCAACCCGCGCACGGAATCGTCGGTCATCCGGTTCCTGCAGGCGATACACGAACGCGGGCCCTGGTCGCTGATCAAGACGATCCCCCGCTCGGACGAGGGCACCTCGCTGGTCGACGTCACCGGCGACGGATACCTCGACGTCGTGGCGCCGTATCAGAGCACGTCCCTGGCCTGGTTCGAGAACCCGGCGCATCACGGTGGCGATCCGTATCTGGCGATGTGGACGTCGCACGTGATCGATCATCATCCGGGCTTCAGCGCGAAGGGCGGCGGCATGACGACGGCGACAGCCGACTTCAACGGAGACGGACGGCTCGATATCGCGATGGCGCCGATGTACGCCCGCGGCGACCTCGTCTGGTACGAAGCTCCGGCCGACCGCCGCGTCGGCACCTGGATCAAGCACGTGATCGGCGCGATCGCCTATGTTCATCAGGGATCGCTGCAGGTAGCCGACTTCGACGGTGACGGCGCGCTGGACATCGGCTTTGCCGAGCAGGAGCAGAGCGCCAGCAGGCGGATCGGCATCTGGTATCACCACCGAACCGGCAACGACTGGAGCCTCTCGGTGCTGGCGCGCACGGGCGGCCACAACATCAGGGCCGGACGCGTCGGCCACGACCTGTTGCCGAGCCTGCTCACTGCCAACCACGGCTATACCGGGATCGACAACCCGCTCGAATTGTTTCGCCATGTCAGCAGCGGATCCGCTGCCGCACAGGCCGTCAGCTGCCGCTGCTCCCATGACAGCGTCGGCGGAGCAGCCTTCACACGACCCTGATCGAGCGATGCGGTCCGAGCTACTCCAGGCCGGGGTGCGGCCGGGAACGGTCCCGCGCGTCGCGGCCCTGCCGGGCGGATGCGGGCGAGGCACCACCCATCGCCATCAGGCGCGAAGCCTCGCGGCCACGAAGGCGATCGCCTCGGCGGCGGTTGCGAACATGGCGTCGACGCCGCGCGCCATCATCAGGTTGTCCGCGAGGGGAAGGCCGAACTCCTCCACCGACATCCCGTCCGGATCGCGCAGCGCGCCGTCGGTCGCTCTGCGAACCCGCATGACGGCGCAGACGCGCTCGACGTAGGATCGCTGGTCCGCCGTGTAGCCGACGACCAGCTTGCCCAGCGCCGAGGCCGCTCCCATCTCGTAGGCGGCTCCCGGGTCCATGGAAGGCCCGCGGAACGGGGTCATGTTCGCGACGACCGCATCGCAGGACCGTATCATCGCCATGTTGGCGTCGCGTATCCCGCGAGGCCGGTCCGTGGCGTCGAGGAGATCGTGATCCATCGGAAAGAGCCCGATGGTGCCGCAGGCCACGCACACGGCCTTGAGTTCGGCGCCGCGACGCAACGGATCGGGCAGGAAGACGTCCGGCCCCGCCAGGTAGATGCGGATCGTGCGCCCTCTGGCCGTGGTCATCATCACCCCCGCTGCGCCATATCATGTCCCGCGGGCTGCGGCGACTGAGCCAAATCGCGGTTCCGCCGCCGCGCCGGCAAACGGGAGATCGCGGGTCAGGTGGTGGTTACGAGGAACAGCGTGCTGGCGACCTCGGGGGAGCTGGGACGGCCGAACAGCCAGCCTTGGCCGACGTCGCAGCGCAGCTCACGCAGCATCGTCGCCGTCTCGGGTTCCTCGACGCCTTCGGCGACGATGGACAGGCCGAGGCTCTTGGCGAGTCCGACCACCGCGCTGACGATCTTGCGACTCTCCACATCGCGGACCATCGCACCCACGAAGCTCGCATCGATCTTGAGGGTGTCGAACGGCAGCATCTGAAGGTGGCGCAGGCTTGAATAGCCTGTGCCGAAATCATCGAGGGCCAGCCGCACTCCGAGCGCCTTCAACTCGTGCAGGATGTCGCGCGCCAGATCGAGATCCCCGACCAGGGCGCTCTCGGTGATCTCGAGCTCGAGGCGGTGTGCCGGAAGTCCCGCATCATGCAGCGCGTTGCGGATCATGGCGGGCAGCGCACGGTCGCGGAGCTGCAGCGGCGACACGTTGCAGGCGAGCGATACGTCAGCCGGCCAAGTGGTGGCGATGCGGCAGGCGCGTCGCAGCAGCCGATCGGTCATCAACCCGATCAGGCCCAGCTCCTCGACGATCGGCACGAACTCCGACGGCGACACCATGCCACGGGTCGGATGCGGCCAGCGTGCGAGCATCTCGAAGCCGGCGATGCGGCCGTCATCCATCTCTACCATAGGCTGGAAGTTGGGAACGATCTGGTCCGCGGCCAGCGCCGCCCGCAGATCCCCTTCGAGCAGCGCACGCGCGCGAGCGGCCGCATCCATGCCGGGCTCGAAGAAGCGGAAACGGCCGCACCCATCAGCCTTGGCCTGGTGCATCGCGACGTCGGCGCAGTGCAACAGCGTGTTGGCGTCCTCGCCGTGCTGCTGAGCGAGCACCATGCCGATGCTGACGCCCACCTGCACCATGACCTCTCCGGTCAGATCAAAGGGCTGATGCAGGGAGGCGATGACACGACGTGCCACCAGGATCGCGGCGTCGAAAGGCGACGAGGATGGATCCGCGGCATCGAGCGGGATGATGAGCGCGAATTCGTCGCCGCCCAGTCGCGCGATCAGGTCGCCGGCGCGTGCGAGCGCGCGAAGTCGCGCCGCCACGAGCTGCAGCAGATGATCGCCCACGAGGTGCCCGTGCAGGTCGTTGATCGTCTTGAAGCGATCGAGGTCGAGCAGCAGCAGCGCGACGCCGCTGTCACCGCGCTCCAGCCGCGCCAGGGCCGCCCGCAACTCCTCGTAAAGGCCGCGTCGATTGGGCAAGTCGGTCAGCGCATCGGTACGGGCGACCGACTCCGTCCGCGCCAGCGCGGTTCGCAGCCGCGCGCGTCCGAGGATGGCAAAGAAGGCCGCGACCAGCAGCACGGCGGTCAGGGCGAGCGCGGACGTCTCGGTCCAGGCACGGTTGTTCAGGCTCGTCGTCCGCACCGCGGCGAGCGTCGTCAGGTCCTGGCCGAAGCTGTCGAGCCCCGAGGCATAGGTGGCCTCCAGATAGGCGAACTCCGGGCCGTCGAGCAGCGAGATGGCGCCGCCGCGATCGCCCGCGGCGGCGCGCGCGATGGATGTCCGCTCCATCCTGATCAGATCGTGGTTGGCCTCGTCGGTCGTGCGCGCCAGTTCCGCCCTGACCTCAGGCGTCGCCAGCGCCAGCGCCTCGGCGATCGCGGCGTCCAGCCGCGGACCAGCCTCGTTGTAGCGATCGACCCACCTCGCCTGGCCGGACAGCGCTGCGAGGCGCGCCGACATCGTGAGCCACTCGTTCAGATAGGAGATGGTTCCGCGCAGCTCGGCCACGCGCACCGCCCGCGCGGTCTCCAGCCGCATCTCCCTGCGCAGGGCGGCGCCGCTGCAGGCGAACCAGACGAGGAAGCCCAGCAGCATCATTGCCGCCAGCGCGGAGGCGCCGAGACCTGCGGACGTTGTCCGACGCCATCTGGTCCCGGAGCCGAGCGTGTGAAGCAGGGGCGACATGCGGCCAGCATCCGTCAAAAACATTTATAAACGGTAAGGGACGCTCCCACTCGTGAGCCCGGCTCGAGCCGAGCATCCGGGAGGCGCCGTCGCGCCTCGCGCAGCGGCGGACCGTGCCAGCGTTCAGAGCAAGAACAAGCCGAGGCTCGGGGCGAACATGACCAGGGTCGCGAGCCAGCCTCCGGCCAGCATCGGGCCAAAAAGGGTGAAGCGCCCCAGGGTGCGCCCGTTGCTCGCGACCAACATCATCACGGCCGTCACCGAAGCTGCGAGCACGCCGTTCACCACCGTGCTCCAGTAGAGCGCCCTCGCCGGATCCAGCCGCGTGAAGTTGAGCCCGACGGTCTCGGACAGGGCGTAGGCGCCGGATCCGGCCGGCACCTGCACCGCTAGCGGACCCATGCCGATGAGGCCGGCCGCGACGATCAAAGGTGAACTCACCTGCGACCGGACGCAGCGCCTCTGCGGCCCCCGCCGAATTCTGGATGCTGGTCGCCCCGGTCGCGTTCAGGCTCGCCGCCATCGCCTAGATGATGCACAGCGCGATCAGATTCGAGATGGCCATTCCGGCCGAAGTGTCGGTCCGGATGCGGGCAAAGTGCGGCCTCGCGTCATGCGGGGTGAGGCAGAGCGGAAGCGCTGCGGCGCGATCGGTTCTCGACTTCCAGGGCAGCCTGCCAGAAGAACAGGTAGGGACCGATCGTGGTTCCGAGTACTGCGACCGAAGCCCTGGCGTCGTCGCCGTTGAACCTGAGATGCGGCGCAACGGTCGCGAGCAACGCCCGGCTCCACAATACATGCGCCGTGAACACGACGACGACGTACGAAAACAGCGACAGGGTCAGCCAGTTCAGGAAGCCGGCGTCGCGCGCGTAGCTGATGGAGATCTCCACCGTGACGCAGAGGACGCCGAACATCACGGTGTAGAGCCTGCCGCTGCCGCCGAGCAGCAGCCGCAAGCCAGCACCCACCGTCCGGAGATCGGTGCCGAGATCGATCACGTTCGCCACCAGCAGCAGCGAGATGATCGCGCGGACCAGCCCAGCCGGATAGTGCCCCTCAGGTTGTCGGCGATGCCGTGTCCGGTCGCTGATCTCCTGGATGACGATCATGAACGGCAGGCTGAACAGCATGGTCCAGGCAAAGCTGTATCCGAACTGCGCACCGACCTGACTGTAGGTGGCGATGCCGCGGGGATCGTCGTCGGCCGCGCCGGTGATCAGTCCAGGGCCGAGGCGGCGGATCACGTGCGAGGGTCGAGGCGCCGGCAGGATGTTCATCCCTCACCACAGCGTGAACATCGCCGTCTTCGCGTCTTCTCGTCGCCCCGGGCGAGGAGCGGCAAGAACCGACTTTGTCGGCCGCATCGATGTGGCGGGTGGCTGATCTTTGCGCCGACCAGGCCTACGCGTCGCCGTGTGTCACCTGCTAGCATGACGCCGTGCGAGGAGCGTAATGGGAGCTTGTCGGCCGGTGCACGTACGATGACATCCCCGGTGCTTCCGCGTCGCGCCGTGCTGCTCGCGGCAACGGTGGCCGGTCTCCGCGTCGCCGAGGGCGCCGAGGCCAAGACCGGCCCGTCGATGGCAAAGGGCATGGTGTACGAGCAGGTCGATGCCGGTCGCAGGGCGCTGCCGAACATTCTGGTCAGCAACGGCGAGGACGTGGTGCTCACCGGAGCTGATGGAAGCTGGATGCTACCCGTGATGGACGGCGAGAGCGTGTTCGTCATCAAGCCCACGGGCTGGGCCACACCCGTCGACCCCAGCACGCAGCTGGCCGACTTCGCCTATCTGCACAGCCCCCATGGCACGCCAGAGTCCCTGAACACCCGCTTCCCTGGCGTCCGATCCACCGGCGGACTTCCTCAGAGCATCGATTTCGAGCTGCGCCGGCAGGACGAGCCGACCCGTTTCGACGCGCTGCTGCTGACCGATCCGCAGCCGGAAAGTGTCGCCGAGCTCGGCTACGTGCGCGACGATGTCGTGGCGCAGCTCGGCGAGTTCCGGGCCGCCTTCGCCATCGTGCATGGCGACCTGATGTTCGACGACCTCGCGTTCTACGAACGCTTCAACCGCATGGTCGGCACCGCCGCCACGCCCTGGCACGCGTGTCCGGGCAACCACGACATGAACTACGAGGCGCCGGACGATGCGCTCTCGCGCGAGACGTTCAAAGGCGTCTATCGCGCGCGCCACCACGCGTTCCAGTACGGCGGCGCCACCTTCATGCTGCTGGATAACGTAGAGTATCTCGGCACCGACCCTGCGCGCCCGCTGACGGCCGGTCACTACCGAGGCCGGTTCGGAGCGCGCCAGATCGCCTTCATCCGAAACGTGCTGGCCCATGTGCCGCGCGACAGCCTGGTCGTGATCTCGCATCACATTCCGCTCTACACGCTGCTCTCGAGTGAACCGGCCAACGTCAACACCGACACCGCCGAGCTGCTGGCCGCCGTCGCCAGCCACCCGAACTGCATCAGCTTCAGCGGCCACACGCACACCAACGAGCACTGGCATCTCGGCCCGGATGGCAGGCCCGCCGAGACAGGGCACCATCACCACGTGCTGTCGGCTGCCAGCGGCAGCTGGTGGAGCGGGCCGAGCGATGTGCGCGGCATCCCGGTCGCACTGGCGACCGACGGTGCCCCCAGCGGCTTCCACGTCCTCTCCGTCGACGGCAACCGGGCGACGTCGCGGCTTATCCCGTCGCACGACCCGGCGCGCGCGCTGCTGCGCATCGTGCTCGACAGCCAGGCGCACGAGATGTCGCCGGAACTGCTGGCCGAGTATGCGCCGGGCGCGCTGCTCACCGGCCCGATCGCAGCGGCGCAGCTGGGCTCCACCCGTGTGGTGGTGAACTTCTTCGAAGGCGGACCGCACTCCACGGTCGAACTGGCAGCCGGCGACGGGGCGTTCGCCGCCATGAAACCGGTCATCCGCATCGATCCGTTCGTGCAGGAGGTCTATGGCCGCAACACCGCCACGCGGAAGCCCTGGGTGAAGCCGGAGCTGTCGTCCCATCTCTGGCAGGCCGACCTCCCCGCCTCCCTGGGCGCAGGCACGCATCGGCTGCAGGTACGCGCGACCGACGAATACGGCGTTCGACACGCCGCGTCGATGGTTCTGGAGGTGACCTGAGCAGGCCCTACTTGTCTGGGTGAGACAGGCACGTGGCGCAGCGAGAGGCGCCACGCCTGGCGCAAATGAGGTTCGCGTCAAGGTGCTGGCCGTGGGTCGGCTTCACACCGAACCTCGGCAACGGTGCTTCCTGATCTGCTCCGCCCCCAATCCGGGCTGCCGCTCGTCCCCTGCTGCACCCGCCGGGCAGCTTCATCATGCCGGCTGGCGTCGCGGCACGGGTCGCCAGTCCGAGGGGGCCAGCTCGAAGTCCTCGAACCGGAAGGCGGGAGCGACGACGCAGCACACCAGCGTCCAGTGTCCCAGCGAGACTGCCGTCTGCCAGCATCCGGGAGGCACCAGGAGCTGCACCGACTGCCGCATCGCGAGATCAGGGCCCAGATGTCCAGCGTGCGCATCGTGACCGTCCGCGGACGTGGTCAGCACCAGCGGAGAACCCGCCTGCCAGATCCACAGCTCCGAGGCATCGACACGGTGCCAGGCGCTGACCTCATCGGCGCGCAGGAGGAAATGGATCGCGGTGCCGGAGCCGCGGCTGCCGTCGGCGGGGCTGTCCCGCCATGTCTCGCGGTAGACGCCGCCTTCCGGGTGCGGCCGCAGATCGAGCGCGCGGATCACCGCGTCCGCCGTCAGGCTGCTGTCGCGAAGATCGATCATCCTGGCTCCCGCGCCCCCACCGGCTAGCGGTTGGTGCGTCCGAGCTTGTTCGGATCCACGCCGCCGCCCTTCGCGCCGTCGTTCGCCACGTCGCCCTCCACCGTGTTGTCGGCCTCGACGATCTCGGGATCCACCCCGGTGGCGGCGAAGGCGCCCTTCGACGCGCCAATGCCGGGGTTGCGCTCGAGGTCCCCCGGCGGCCGCGGCGTATCGGCGCCGAGATCGTCCGGACCTGCCGGCGGATGGGTGGGATGCTTTGAGGACGTCATGCGCGATCTCCTGCCGAGACGTCGGACCCGCGAGGCGTCCGGCGCGTATGACCTTCCTGAACGTCCGGGCCCCGATCGGGTGCCACGACGAACCGATGCGACATCGCACGTCAGCGTGTTCGCGAATTGTAAAAACGTCGCGCCTGGCGACAGAGTGAGCCGTTCTGGGACGAGCTGCAGCGGGAGAGCATATGATTCGATCGGTCGCACTGGGCACGTGCCTCGGCCTCGCCGCACTGGGCGGGATCGCGAAAGGTGAGGCGGCGGCCAGGACGGCGGACGGGCTGACGCCGCTGGGCTTCGGCAAGCCGCCGGCCATCGCCGCGCGGCCGGTGACCGAGACGATCTGGGGGCGCAAGGTCACCGACGGGTACCGCTTCATGGAGACGCTGGATCCGGCGACCATCGGCTGGATGAAGGCTCAGGGCGCCTATACCCGCTCCATCCTGGACAGCATCGGGCCGAGGCAG
>CAXTOC010000020.1:17013-18806 GCA_964245725.1 uncultured Acetobacteraceae bacterium
GCAAGGTCGCGGTCGGCATCTCCGAGGGCGGCTCGGAAGCGGCCTCCATCTCGGTCTACGACGCCGGCACCGGCGCCCTCCTCGCCGGGCCGGTGGACCGCGCCCAGGCCGGCGCCACCGCCTGGAGCAACGACAGCCGGGAGCTGTACTTCATCCGCCTGAAGAAGCTGGCGCCGGGAGAGCCGGAGACCCACAAGTTCTTCGACGCGACGCTGCTGGGCTGGGACCTGAAGGGCGAGCCGCGGCCGATACTCGGATCGACCGTCGGCCATGGACCGCGTTTCGACAGCGTGGAGACGCCGGCTCTGACGGTGACCCCGACCTCGCCGGTGGCGGTCGCGATCAACGTCAACGGCGTGCAGAACGAGCTGGCGCTGTGGCTGGCGCCCGCCTCGCAGGTCGACGACCCGAAGCTGCGGTGGAAGCCCTTCGTCACCCGCGACGACGACGTGAACAGCTCCGACGCGCATGGCGACCAGCTGTTCCTGCTGTCTCACAAGAACGCGCCGACCTTCCAGGTGCTCGGCGTGACGGCGGGGCAGGAACTGGCCGCGGCGCGGGTGCTGGTGCCGGCGAGGCCAGATCGCGTCATCGACTCCATCCACGCCGCCGCCGATGGGCTCTACGTGCTGGCGCGCCAGGGCGCCTACTCGCGCATGCTGCGGATGACCTACGGCGGCAGGGCCGTGGAGGAGATCGCGCTGCCGTTCGAGGGCCATGTCGACAGCGCCTTTACCGACCCGAGCCAACCGGGCATCTCGATCGCGCTGAGCAGCTGGGTGGTGCCGCCGACCGAGTTCTCCTACGACCCGGCCGGCCGCCGCTTCACCGACCTGAAGCTCGGCACACGGCCGCCGCTGGACGCCTCCCGCTTCGTCGTGCGCGACCTGCAGGCGCGCGCGCGAGACGGCGTGATGGTACCGCTGTCGCTGGTGCAGCCGAAGGGCGTCAGCGGGCCGCAGATCGTGCTGATCCAGGCCTACGGCTCGTACGGCATCTCGCAGCTAGCCGATTTCAGTCCGCGGGCGGTGAGCTTCCTGAACGAGGGCGGCAGCTACGCCTCGTGCCACGTGCGCGGCGGGGGAGAGCTCGGCGACGCGTGGCGGCTGGCCGGCAAGGACCGCCGCAAGCCGAACACCTGGCGCGACCTGATCGCCTGCGCCGAGGACCTGATCGCGCGCGGGGTGACCACGAGGGACAAGCTGTTCATCTTCGGCGGCTCGGCCGGCGGCATCACGATGGGCCGAGCGATGACCGAGCGGCCCGACCTGTTCGCCGGCGTGATCGACGCGGTGCCGGCGGCCAACACGCTGCGCGCCGAGTTCTCGCCTAACGGACCGGACAACATCCCCGAGTTCGGCAGCATCACGCGTCGGGACGGCTTCGCCAACCTGTTCATGGACGACTCCGTCCAGCACGTGAGGAAGGGGGTCCGCTACCCGGCGGTGCTGATCACGACCGGGCTGAACGATCCCCGCGTCTCCCCCTGGGAACCCGCGAAGCTGGCCGCCACCCTGCAGGCTTCGGGAACGCCGGGTCCGGTCCTGCTGCGCATCGACGCCAAGGCCGGGCACGGCATCGGCTCGACCAAGACGCAGAACGACGAGCTGTATGCCGACATGTACAGCTTCGTGTTCTGGCGCGCCGGGCGCCCCGGCTGGCGGCCGGATCGCGCCGCCGGCGGCGGCTAGCCTTCCGATCTCGGGGGGGCCGCAGGCTCAGACCTCCTGCAGCCGCAGAGGCGGCCCGCGCGGCAGCTCGATCAGGATGGGGTCGCCCGGCCCGATCTCGCC
>CAXTOC010000021.1:0-8580 GCA_964245725.1 uncultured Acetobacteraceae bacterium
GGCCGAACCGGTGCAGGAAGATCTCCAGGTCCTGCCGGGCGGCGTGGAACACCTTCACCACCGCCGGGTCGTCGAGCAGCGCGCCGAGCGGCGCCAGGTCGAGGCCGTCGGCCTGGGCGTCGAGCACGATCACCTCGTCGGCGCCGCCGAGCTGCACGACGCAGAGCTCGGGCCAGTACGTGCGCTCGCGCACGAACTCGGTGTCGATGGTGACGAAGCGCTCGCCGCGCAGGCGGGCGATGGCGGCGGCGAGGACGTCGTTGTGCGTGACCAGGACGGGATCGGGGTACGGCGCAGGCGCGGGAAGGATCATCGAGACGCTGTTACACCTTGATCGCACGACGCGGAAGCGCCGGCGCCGGGGGCGTGTTGACAGCCACCCGGCCGCCCGGCTTCCTGCCTGCCGCGGCGCCGACCGGGCCGGACGGCCGCGCCTCTGCCAGCAGGACCAGACCATGCATCCCTACCGCACCCATCGCTGTGCCGACCTGCGCAGCACCGACGCCGGGCAGACGGTGCGCCTCTCCGGCTGGGTGCACAGCAAGCGCGACCATGGCGGGCTGCTGTTCCTCGACCTTCGCGACCACTACGGCATCACCCAGGTGGTGATCCCGGCGGGCTCGGAGCTGCTGGGGCTGGCCGAGCGGCTGCGCGTCGAGAGCGTGGTCACCGTCACCGGCGCGGTGGTGCGGCGCGAGGGTGCCACGATCAACCCGAAGCTCGCCACCGGCGAGATCGAGGTGCGGGCGCAGGGCCTCGAGCTGCAGTCCGCGGCCGCGGTGCTGCCGCTGCAGGTGGCGGGCCAGGAGAGCTACCCGGAGGAGCTGCGGCTGAGGTATCGCTTCATCGACCTCAGGCGCGACAAGCTGCACCGCAACATGATGCTGCGCGCCGGCGTGATCGCCAGCCTGCGCGCGCGGATGGTCGCGGGGGGCTTCACCGAGTTCCAGACCCCGATCCTGACCGCTTCCAGCCCCGAGGGCGCGCGCGACTTCCTGGTGCCGTCGCGCACCCATCCCGGTCGGTTCTACGCGCTGCCGCAGGCGCCGCAGCAGTTCAAGCAGCTGGCGATGGTCGCGGGCTTCGACCGCTACTTCCAGATCGCGCCCTGCTTTCGCGACGAGGCGGCGCGCGCCGACCGCTCGCCGGGCGAGTTCTACCAGCTCGACTTCGAGATGTCGTTCGTGACCCAGGAGGACGTGTTCGCCACCCTGGAGCCGGTGATGGCCGGCATCTTCGAGGAGTTCGGCGGAGGCCGCGCGGTGAGTGCCGTGCCGTTCGAGCGCATCCCCTACGACTCGGCGCTGGCGCGATACGGCACCGACAAGCCCGACCTGCGCAACCCGCTGCTTCTCACCGACGTCACCGCGCAGTTCGCCGGCTCCGGCTTTGCGCTGTTCGCCAGGATCGCCGGCGGCGGCGGCCAGGTGCGCGCCATCCCCGCCCCGGGAGCTGCGGGCCGGCCACGCTCGTTCTTCGACAAGCTCGGCGAGTGGGCGCGCGGCGAGGGTGCTGGCGGGCTCGGCTACATCAGCTTCGAGGCGGACGGCGCGCAGGGGCCGATCGCGCGCAACCTCGAGCCGTCGCGGGCGGAGGCGATCCGCCTCGCCTGCGGCCTGCAGCCGGGCGACGCGGTGTTCTTCGCCGCCGGCAGCGGTGCCGAGATGGTGCGGTTCTCCGGGCTGGCGCGCACCCGCATCGCCGCCGAGCTCGGGCTGATCGAGGCGGACGCGTTCCGCTTCTGCTGGATCACCGATTTCCCGATGTACGAGATCAACGAGGAGACCGGCCGCATCGACTTCAGCCACAACCCGTTCTCGATGCCCCAGGGCGGCCTCGCGGCGCTGGACGGGCAGGACCCGCTGAGCATCAAGGCGTTCCAGTACGACATCGTCTGCAACGGCGTCGAGCTGTCCTCGGGGGCGATACGCAACCACCTCCCCGAGGTGATGATCCGCGCCTTCGCCATCGCCGGCTACGCCGAGAGCGAGGTGGAGGCGCGCTTCGGCGGCATGCTGGCGGCGTTCCGCTTCGGGGCGCCGCCGCACGGCGGCTCCGCCCCGGGGATCGACCGCATCGTGATGCTGCTCGCCGACGAGCCCAACATACGCGAGGTGATCCTGTTCCCGCTGAACCAGGGCGGCGAGGATCCGATGATGGGCGCGCCGGCTCCGGTGGCCGCGAGCCGCCTCAGGGAGCTCTCGCTGCGGCTGGACCTGCCGCCGGCGAAGCCGGCCTGATGGGGGCCCGCGCCGGATGCGGCCGCAGGATGCTGCTGGCCCTGCTGCTGGCCCTGCTGCTGGCGGGGGCGTCGGGCGCCCCGGCGGCGGCCGCAGCCCTCCCCGGGCTCCCCGACGTGCCGCTGGCCGCGCATCGCGCGACCTACGAGCTGAGCCTGTACCGGGTGCAGGGCGGCGACACGGTGGCCGCATCCGGCAGCCTGACCTTCCAGATCGGCGACAGCTGCACCAGCTGGACCACCCAGCAGGAGCTCCGGCTGCACACGGTGACGCGCGACGGGCAGTCGGTCGACCTGGTCTCGGACTACGCCACGCTGGAGGGCAAGGACGGGCGGCACCTCGCCTTCGACATGAAGCAGCGCACCAACGGCCAGGTGGCGCAGCAGCTGCGCGGCGACGCCTCGATGGACCCGTCCGGCGGGCGGATCCGCTACACCCTGCCGCATCCGACGCTGGTGCCGCTGGCCGCCGGCACGCTGTTCCCGATGGCGCACACCGCGGCGATCATCCACGCCGCGCGCGCAGGGTCGAAGAGCCTGGCACCCGCCCTGTTCGACGGCACCGGGCCCGACGGGGCGCAGGACACCTACGTGACCATCCTGGGCTGGCAGGCGCCGCCCTCGGCATCGACGGAGCCGGTGCTCGCCAGGCTCGGCTCCAGCCGGGTGCACGTCGCGTTCTTCTCCCGCGCGCCGGGCACCATCACGCCCGACTACGAGAGCGCCATGCGCTATTTCGACAACGGCGTCGCCGATCAGCTGCTGATGGATTTCGGCGGCTTCACCATGCGCGGCACCCTGCGCAGCCTGGTGCTGCCGAAGCGGCCGCGCTGCTGAAGGCGGCCGCGGGTGCACGAAGGTTGACAAGCCTTTCGAGCCGGAACGATATTTTCACGTCATCAGGCGATCCGGTCCCAGGGCAGCATGGCGCGCGTGCGTTGCATCACGATGCAGAAGGATGAGGGCCTGCTGCTCGATGCGTGGCTGCGCTACTACGGCTACCTGTTCGGCTTCGAGAACATCGAGGTGCTCGACAACGGCTCACGCGACCGCCTGACCGCAAGCATCCTGGAGCAGTTCGAGGCCGCCGGCGTGGTCGTGCACCGGCAATACGACACGATCGAGCACTTCGAGGCCAAGGGCAGCATCGTCGCCGGGCTCATCGAGGGCTGGGACGTCGCGCACGAGTACGACTTCGCCGTCCCGTGCGACATCGACGAGTTCCTGGTGCTGTTCACCGCCGACGGCCTGTCCTGCGCGCGCGGCAGGATCGACGCCGCCATGGACGCGCTGGTCGGCATCGACCAGGCGCTGTGGATGGACACCTCGCTGTTCAACGTGCCGGGGCAGCCGGGCTGGTTCCATCCGGAGGTGTTTCCCAAGGGCTTCCTGCCGAGCCGGTCGATCCTCAGCCTCGACAGCGGCTACCACATCCCGCAGACCCGGCACCGCGAGGGCACGCACCGCACCGACTTCACCTACCTGCACTACCACAACAAGCCGTACGAGATCGTGCAGGCGCACACGCGCCGCAAGCTGGGCCGGCGAGTCGACCTGCACGACCTCGCGGCGCTGCGCAGCTACGCCGGCGCCGGCGCGCACATGACCAAGGACCTGCTGATGTCGCGCCAGGAGTACCTGCACCAGTTCGACGACTCGATCACGCTGCGCTTCGCGCAGTTCGCTACCCTGCTGCGCGCACTCGGCGTGCGCGACGCCATGCTGGTTGGCGAGGCGGCACACGCCGAGGCGCCAGCGCGCGAGCCGGCGGCGAGTACGCTCGTGCGGCTGCCGGCACGGCCGGATTGGCCGGCCGAGCAGGTCGCGTTCGACGGCCGCGGCTACCTCGCCGATCATCCCGACGTGGCCGCGGCGACCGGCTGCGGCCTGCCGCACTACCTGTATTACGGCTTTCGCGAAGGGCGCCGGCTACGCCGCGGCGAGCCGGCGGAGCAGGACCTCGTCGGGTAGCGCGGGGAAGCGGACACGCGAGCGGCATGAGCAGCGATACCCCAGGCCACGACTTCCTGCTGCCGCGACTGACCGAGCTGGTGCGGCAGGCCGAGGCGGACGGGATCGCGCGCGAGGTCGCGGTCGCGGTGCTGATCGATCTGATCACAGGGCCGCAATTCAACGGCGCGGTGCCTGAGCCGGATGCCGATTCCCAGCCGCGGCCGCCCCGCGATCCCGGCCCGAACGACGAGGCGCTGGCCCGGCAGGGGAACGACCTGCTCGAGCGGGTCGTGCAGCCGCGTGGCATCACCTGACCGGCCAGCCGACACTCACTGCAGGCCTTCCCGCAGCGACAGCAGGCCGATCAGCAGCCGCGTGGCGTCGAAGGTGCCGGTGCCGGCAGCGTTGTCGTAGCCGGCGATGGCGTCGTAGCCCCAGTTGTCGCCGGCGGCGATGTCCGTGGTGGCGAGGGTGCCGAGCTGGTAGATCGCCGGGCTGATCTGGCCGACACGGCCGCCCAGCGCCTCCACGAACAGCGCGTTCACGCCGTTGAGCTGCGGCGCCACAAAGCTGGTGCCGCCGTAGAAGTTCGAGACCGCGCCCTCCTCGATATACTGGTAGCCCGACTCCGGGTCGGCGTTGGTGGAGATGTCGGGCAGGTTGCGGCCGGCGAAGTTGGCGGGCAGCACGTACTGCACGACGGGGCCCGATCCGGTGTTCTCGGTGAGGTTCTGGTCGGACTTGGTGACGGTGATGCCCTTGGTGTCGCCCTGGTACCAGGGACGCGTCCAATATGAGCTGACCCCGCCGCCGCCGCCGGTCGAGAACACGTCCGCAACACCGATCACGGACGACTTGCCCTGGGCCGCCGCCTCGTTGGAGATGTAGTCCCAGCCCCAGGCCTGCTCCTTGGCGACGGTCAGCAGGATGCCGTCGTTGAGCTTCATCGAGAACGGCAGCGTGGTGCCGCCGGCGGCGGTGACCAGCGGATCGCTGGAGGGATGGTCGACGCTGAACGGCGCGCTGCAGACCGGCGTGCTCGGACTGGGCGTGCCGAACGCCGAGCAGATGTCGCGCACGGTGTCGAACGAGCCGGAATCTCCGGCGGCGATGAACACGGTCTGGCCCTGCAGCGCCATCTCGAGGAAGGCGTCGTGGAACGCCTCCAGCAGGAAGCTGTCGCCGGTGGTCTGCGTCGCCTGGTTGTAGAAGAACTCGAGTTCGGGCTGGCCCCAGCTGGACGAGACGGTGTCGGCGATGTTCTCCGACGCCGCCGCTTCGAAGCCGTTGATGAAGTTGGCGTTGCTGATGTTCGGCGCGATGTAGACGCGCACCTTGGCGTCCGGCGCGATCGATCCGGACTCCTCGACGTCGAGGTCGGTCTCGCCCTCGCCGTCGGCGTTGTTGCTGCTCGCGGTCTCGCCGCCGTCGACGTTCACCTTGGTGATGCGAGACGACGAGACGCTCAGGCCGATCTGCTTCCAGAACAGGTACGCGTCGGAGGTCTTGAAGTCGTTCAGCGTCACGATGCCGATGGTGCTGCCGCGGCCGGTGATGCCGAGCTGGGAAAGCGGCGTCACGTCGTAGAACTTCTCGAAATCCGCGGGCAGGTAGTTGCCCGGCGTGCCGCCGACCAGGGTGCGTGCGACCGCGTGCGGCGCGGCGACGCCCAGCGCGCCGACCACGTGCCGCGGCGTCGCGTGGGTGACGGTGTCGAAGCCGCCGATGCCGCGGATCAGTCCGGCCAGCGCCGACGGCATGCGCATCGGGGTGGTCGAGGCGATGCCGCTGCGGCCGTTCAGGGTGAAGTGCTTCAGCTGCAGGCCGAGCGCGCTCTGCGCGTTGCCGACGAGGCTGACCGCCTCGATCGCCAGGTGGTTGGGATAGACGTACTCGATGGTGAAGCCGAGCCCTTCGAGGATCGCCTCCACGTTGGCGATCTGGTTGTCGGTGGCGCCGTACTTGGCGACGAACTGCGGCACGCTGAGGAACTTGTGGTAGGACGCGCTGCCTGGCGTCTGTATGGCGCGGGCGGCGGCCTCGGCGGCGGACTCGTTCCGCACCGGCAGGTAGACGGTCAGCGCGACCGGATCGCCGACCGCCACGTCGGAGGGTGCCGCTGCGCGTGCGGGGGAGCTCGACCACAGGACGGGCGACAGGGCGGTCAGGACGGACGCCACCGAGATGGCCAGGCGACGCTTCAGGTTCCGCGACATCAAGTTCCCCCAAGGATTGAGCTGGCAGAGCACGCGAGACCCGCGCCGACGCCTCCCGGCGTCACCGGATCGGACGAACATCTCGATCGTCGTCGTGTCGTACAGTTAATGAGACGGAAATGCCGGCGTCAAGCCGCTTCGCGGCGCGCGGGCCACGCGTCGGGCTCAGCGCTTCAGCAGGCGCGCGTGGTGCGACAGATGGTCGGCGATCACGCTCTGGACGAACCAGTAGGAGTGGTCGTAGCCGCGGTGCCGCCGCAGGGTGAGCGCCTGGCCGGCCTGCTCCGCCGCCTGCGCCAGGGCCTCAGGACGCAGCTGCTCGGCCAGATACGGGTCCGCCTCGCCCTGATCGACCAGGATGGTGTCGGGCCGGGTATGGCCCGCGCGCAGCAGCAGGCAGGAATCGTGCGCCGCCCAACCCGCACGATCGGGACCGAGATAGCGTGCGAACGCCTTCTCGCCCCAGGGCACGGCGGCCGGATGGGCGATCGGAGCCAGTGCCGAGACCGACTGCCAGTGCTGCGGCTCGCGCAGCCCCAGCACCAGCGCGCCGTGGCCGCCCATGGAGTGGCCGATGACGCCGCGACGGCCGGCCGCGATCCCGAACGCCTCCTCCGCCCAGGCCGGCAGCTCGCGCGAGACGTGGGTTCCCATGCGGTAGTGCGCCGACCAGGGTGGTTCGGTGGCGTCGAGGTAGAACCCCGCACCGGTGCCGAAGTCCCAGTCCTCGTCCTCGCCGGCGATGGCAGCGCCGCGCGGGCTGGTGTCGGGCGCGACGACCGCCAGGCCGTGCGCGGCGGCGGCGCGCAGGATCCCCGACTTGGTGACGAAGGTCTGCTCGTCGCAGGTCAGGCCGGCCAGCGCATACAGCGCCGGCACCGCCGCCCCCGCCATCGCCTCGGCCGGCAGGAACACGCCGAAGCGCGCCTCCAGCCCGAGTGCCGCGGAGGGCCGGCTGTAGAAGCCGAGGCGGCCGTCGAAGCAGCGGTGCTCGCTGCGCGTGGTGAGCCGCATGGCTCAGTACACCACGACGCTGCGTATGCTCTCGCCGCGCGTCATCAGCTCGAAGCCCTCGTTGATCCGCTCCAGCGGCAGGCGGTGGGTGATCAGCTCGTCGATGTCGATCCGGCCGTCCATGTACCAGTCGACGATCCTGGGCACGTCGGTGCGTCCGCGTGCGCCGCCGAACGCGGAGCCGATCCAGCGCCGGCCGGTGACCAGCTGGAACGGGCGGGTGGAGATCTCCTGGCCGGCGCCGGCCACCCCGATCACGGTCGAGATCCCCCAGCCGCGATGCGTGCACTCCAGCGCCTGGCGCATCAGCGTGGTGCTGCCGACGCACTCGAACGAGTAGTCGGCACCGCCGCCGGTGAGCTCGACGAGGTGGCCCACCAGGTCGGCGTCCGGCCCGAGATCGCGGGGGTTGACGAAGTGGGTCATGCCGAAGCGTCGCGCCGTCGCCTCGCGGACAGGGTTGACGTCCACCCCCACGATCATCCCGGCGCCGATCATGCGCGCCCCCTGGATCACGTTCAGCCCGATCCCGCCGAGGCCGAACACCACCACGGTGCTGCCGGTCTCCACCTTGGCGGTGAACAGCACCGCGCCGATGCCGGTGGTGACGCCGCAGCCGATGTAGCAGATCGTGTCGAACGGCGCGTCGTCGCGCACGCGCGCCAGGGCGATCTCCGGCAGCACCGTGTAGTTGGCGAATGTCGAGCAGCCCATGTAGTGCAGCACCGGCTCGCCGCGAAGCGAGAAGCGCGAGGAACCGTCCGGCATCAGGCCCCTGCCCTGGGTCGTGCGTATCGCGGTGCACAGGTTGGTCTTGCGCGACAGGCAGGATTTGCACTGCCGGCATTCCGGCGTGTACAGCGCGATGACGTGGGCGCCCGGCTGCAGGCCGGTGACGCCGGCACCCACCTCGCGCACGATCCCGGCGCCTTCGTGCCCCAGGATGGCGGGGAACAGCCCTTCCGGATCGGCGCCGGAGAGGGTGTATTTGTCGGTGTGGCACAGTCCGGTGGCGCGTATCTCGACCAGCACCTCGCCGGTCCGAGGGCCTTCGAGCTGCACCGTCTCGATCGCCAGGGGTCGCCCGGCCTCGATGGCCACCGCCGCGCGCACGTCCATGTCAGGTCTCCGTCCCGCCGGCACGATGGAATACGCCGC
>CAXTOC010000021.1:8590-18454 GCA_964245725.1 uncultured Acetobacteraceae bacterium
CCGCTGCGCGCGGCGTCAACGCACGAACCGGCCCCGCGGGACCGGAGGTCTGGGGCCTCAGGCCCCAGCGGGTCCAGGGCAGAGCGCTGGCGCTCCTCGATCAGTCCTCCGTCCCGGGCGCCGTGACGCAGACGAGCCAGGCCGCGGCCAGCAGCACCAGCAGCCCGCCGAACCCCGCGAGGCCCGCGTGCGAGACGATCAGCGCGCCGCAGAAGGCCCCGCAAAGGAAGCAGCCGATGATCGCCGGCAGCAGCTGCCGCTTCGCCGTGGCCCCGCCGCCGGCGCTGACCAGCGAGGTGAACATGCCGGTGATGAAGGTGGTGTGCACCGACACGGGCCCGAGCCGGCTCAGGATGCCGTTCTGCAGGCCGAGCGCCAGGCACAGGCAGGCGAGGAAGGCGTCGTGGCGGACCGGCAGGCCGGCCAGGATCGCGCCCATGGCGGTCGCGATCAGCACGATCTCCGCCGCCAGCGGCACGGCGAGACGGCGGCACGAGCCGCCTCCCGCCATCCGCGGCCAGACCGAGCCGATCGCCGTGCCAGCCAGGAAGCCGAGCACCGCGAGCGCGCAGGTGAGCGCCTGTGCGCCGTGGCCGGCGGCGATCGCGATCGCCATCAGGATCGAGTTGCCGGTGACGTGCCCGGCGAAGCTGCCCGACAGCAGGTAGCTGCCGGCATCGGCGTATCCGCCGACGAGCGCCAGCACCAGGCCCGCCGTCAGGGAGCGTGGGTCCGCCGCCCGCTCGGGAGCGATGCCGTGCACGGCTCAGCGTCGCGCGAGCGCCAGCACGGCCAGCGAGCATACCCCCTTGGCGCCGTGGATCAGCACGCCCTCGCCCTCGGCCGTCGCCGAGGGTCCGGTGTGCAGCACGGCGTACGCACGCTCGCGCCGGTCCGGGCGGCGGTAGGCCTGATGGAGGTTGAAGACGATGTCGGCGGGATCGAGCAGGACGATGAGGTGCTGCGGCAGGCAGCCGAGCGTGTTGATCCCCGGCGTGGCGTCGGCGAGGCAGACGGACCCGGTCTCGGCCACCGCGAAGGCGGCGCGCACGCTGCCGTACTCGATGTCGCCGAGGTCGGCGGGCCGGGTCCGCGGCGTCGGCGTCCGGCTGCCGGCGACCTCCGGCACGGTGGAGCAGACGATGCGGGCGCCTGGGATCCGCGCCCGCAGCGCCGCGAGCGGGTCGTCCGGCACGGCGGGCAGCATCTCGCGGCCCATGCGCTCGAGTGCGCGCGCGAAGGCGGCCAGAAGATCCGGCGTCGGATGATCATCGAAGCTCGGCGCCGGAGGCAGCGGTTGATCCAGCGCCGGCCGGTGGGCGCGCGCCGCGGCGAGGATCGCCTCGCGTCCGCTGATGAGGACCCGCCGCGGTTGGCCTGCTCGCACTGGTGGAAGGTGTGGTGGCGGGAGGTCTGGTGGCGGGAGGTCTGGCGGGGCGGACGCGGCATCTCCCGGCCACGGCCCGGTGACGAAAGGCTGGCCGGTCAGCTCGGCGATCCTGGCGGCGACCTTGGCGCTGAAGCCCGGCGGCGCGTTCAGGTCGGTGCCGACGGCGTTGCCGCCGATGGCGAGCTGCATCAGGCCCTCGCGTCCGCGCCGTATGGCGGCGATCGCATCGCGGATCTGGTGCGCGTAGCCGGACCGTTCCTCGCCGACCGTGAGCGGCACGGCATCCTCCAGGTGGGTGCGGCCGATCTTCACGATCCGGTCCCAGCCCTGCGCCTTGGCCTGACCGCAGCCAGGTGCATCGCGCTGGGGAGGCTGTCGTTGCTGGACTGGCCCATGCTGACGTCGTCGGGATGCACCGGCGACTTGCTGGCCAGCGTGCCGCCGAGCCGCTGGGTGGCGCGACTCGAGGGCACCTCGATGTTCATGCATAGAGCGGGAAGCGCTCGTCGAGCCGACCCGCGATGACCTCGTCGGCGGCGCGCACGATCGCCGCCGCCTTCCACTGCTCCAGCCGGCCATCCGCCGCGTTGACCAGGGCGGCGGCCTTCTTGACCGCGCCGCAGGCATGGTAGAGCGGCCTCGGCATGCGATCATCGCCGATGCAGAAATGCACCAGGCTGCGCTGCGTCTGAGCGCCCCAGTCGCGGTCGGCCGGGACCTCGATGCTGCCCATCGAGTCCGTCTCGTTGCGCTGCCCGCCGGCCTCGATGCCCACCGGCAGGTCGCGCGGCGGCTGCCCGGCCCCCGGTGCCGACACGGCTAGACCAGCTCCCGGTCGGGGCCGCTCGGACGGGGACGCCGCGTGCGCTGGTCCATGATGCGCGCCCTCGGTGGTGCGGCCCGGATGAGGCTCGCCAGGCGAGGTGCCTCGAGCGGAACCGAGGCAACGAAGGCCCGCGGCGCGAGTTCCCGCGGGCGCGCCGACGCCGTCACGGCATGTGCGCGCTGTCGCCGCCGGTCACCTCGAAGCTGGCGCCGGTGATCATCCGCGCCCCCGCGGAGGCCAGGAAGAGGACCATCGGCGCCATCTCTTGCGGATCGATCCACGGCACGCCCAGCGGCGACTTGCCGGCGAGCCCCTTGCGCGCCGCGGCCTCGTCCTTCGCCGCGTCGCCGCTCGGCGTCTGGCCGGCTTCCTGCAGCGTCTGGGCGTAGCGCTGTTCGTGGCGGGTGAGCGGCGTGTCGATCAGGCCCGGGATCAGGGCGTTGACGGTGATGCCGTGCTCGCCGAGCTCGAGGGCGGCCGACTTCATCAGCCCGATCAGCCCCCACTTGGAGGCGGAGTAGGCGGCACCGAACTTCGCACCGTGCCGCCCCTGGGTCGAGGAGGTGATGATGATGCGGCCGCCGCCGCGGGCGACGATCATGGGGGCGAAGACGCGCAGCACGTTCGCGGTGCCGGTCAGGTTGACGTCGATCTGGGTGTGCCAGTCCTCGTCCTGCATCGCCAGCAGCGGCTTGAACGCCTGCACCCCGGCATTGGCGAACAGGATGTCCAGCCCGCCGAAGCTGGACTGCAGCTGATCGGCGGCGCGTCGCACCGCCGCGATGTCGCGCTGGTCGAACGTCACCGCGAGCCAGCCGCCGCCGGCCTCGCGCACCGCCCGGCCGGTCTCGGCGAGATCGTCGGGCGTCGCCGGCGCGACCTCCAGCGTCCCGCCCACCGGCGCCGCGATGTCGGCGCCGACGACGTCCGCCCCTTCCCGGGCCAGCGCCACCGCGACCGCGCGGCCGATGCCGCGCGCCGCCCCGGACACGAGTGCCACCTTGCCAACGAACCGCGCGCCGGCGCGCGGGACCTCCGTGTCGGTCCGATCCCCCATCGCTTCGCTCCCGCCTGGTACGGGGAGCATATGCCTCCCCCCACCACAGGCAAGGCGGAGCGCCCTATCCTCCCTGCCGCGCCAAGGTCCTTCGCCGATCACGCCGATCTGCGGTATCCTCTCCCGGAATGATGTCGGTCCGGGAGGCCTCGCGGCGATGGTCGTCGATCGAACTGCCGGCACCGTCCAGCTGCTGCGCGAGAGCGTGCGGCCGCTGCTGCTGCTGTTTGCGTGGGACGTGTTCGTGGTGGTGGCGTTCCAGCTGGCGCATCGGCCGTGGATGAACCAGCCGGCGCTGCCCTACTCGCTGATCGGCTCGGTCCTGGTGCTGTTCATGAGCGTGCGCAACAACGCCGCCTACGCGCGCTGGTGGGAGGCCCGCACGCTGTGGAGCGGGATCCTGAACAATTGCCGCTCCTTCGCGCGTCAGGCGGAGACGCTGGCGCGCGGGCGTCCCGACCTGACCCGTGCGATGATCGGCTACGCCTACGCGCTGCGCGGCATGCTTCGCGCGACCGACGTGTCCGCCGAGATCGCGCCCTTCCTGTCGCCGGAGATGTTCGGGCGCATCGTGGGCCGGCGCAACCAGGCGAGCGGCATCCTCTACGAGATCGGCCGCGAGATCGCCCAGAGTGCGCGCCAGCACAGCATCGACGGCTCCGAGCACGCCGCGATCGACCGCGTCCTGTCCGACCTCGGCGACGCGCAGGGCGGCCTGGAGCGGATCATGCGGACGCCGCTCGCGATCCAGTTCTCGCTGCTGCCCGGCCTGATCACGCGCGTGTTCTGCACCGTGCTGCCGCTGTCGATGGTGCAGCAGCTGGGCTGGATCACCCCGCTCGGCTCGACCCTGGTCGGCTTCCTGTTCGTCGCCCTCGACCGGGTCGGCTCCGACCTGGAGAGCCCGTTCGCCGACACGGTGCACGCGCTGCCGCTGCAGGCGATCACGCGGGGCATCGAGATCGACCTGCTGCAGACGATCGGCGAGACGGCGCCGCCGCCGATCCTGCCCAGCAACGGGGTGCTGCGCTAGCACTTCCGGTTCGGGACAGGGGAGCAAGACGAACCGGAATGTCTCGAGCCGCGTCCTCCCTCAAGGCAAGGGCTCCGCCCTCGACCCGCTGGGGCCGCAGGCCCCAGACCCGGGTCTCCGAGCTTCATGGGTTTTTCACCAGCCTGCTAGGAAGCGCCAATGAGGAAGTCCGGTGCGCCTCCGCGGCCGGTCCCGGGCGCGCGCAGTCCGGCTCGGCGTCGGCGCTGGTGAACTACGTCCTGGGCGTCGCCGGCCAGAACGCCGCGAAGGCCCGCCTGCACTTGGGCGGGACGGATCGGTCGGCCTTCCTCGCGAGCGTCGCCGCACGATGGGCGCGGCTCGATCCGGCACAGCACCTGTCGGTGCGTCAGGTGGCGAGGCAGCTGCGCGAGCACGACGACCGCGCGCAATCGGTGGCCGGCATCGAAACGGTCCGGCAGCGGCTGACTCACCCGGATCGCGACGGGGCGATCAGACGGTGCATGCCGAAGCGTCCCTCGGCATCGGTCCAGAATCCGTCGGCGACCCATCCGGCCTGCCGCGCCAGCTGCAGGAAACCCTCCCTGGTATGCTTGTAGCTGCTCTCGGTGTGGATGCTCTCGCCCGCCGCGAACGCGATCGGCCGGCCGGCCACCTCGATCACCTGCGGCAGCCGGCTGAGCAGGTGCATCTCGACCCGCCCCTCCTCGGCGTTCCACAGCGCGCGATGGGTGAACAGCTCCGGATCGAAGGCTGCGTCCGCGAGCCGGTTGACGTGGCGCAGGATGTTGCGGTTGAAGGCGGCGGTGACGCCGGCCGCGTCGTCATAGGCCGGGATCAGCATCTCGGCCGACTTGCGCAGGTCGGTGCCGACGACGAAGCGCGTCGGCTCGCTGGCCTGCTCCGACAGGCTGGCCCCGGCCTGGCGCAGGAAGCGGACCGCCACCGCCGGCTCGAAGTTGCCGATCGTCGAGCCTGGGAAGAAGCCGAGCCGGGAGCGCGTGCCGGGGATCACCGGCAGCGACAGCGGCGCGGTGAAGTCGGCCTCGAGCGGCCGCACCGCGAGGCCGGGATGGCTGGCGCGCATGCGCCGCTGCAGCGCCGACAGCGCGGCCGCCGCGATGTCGATCGGCAGGTAGGCCGACAGCCGGCCTTCGGCGGCGCGAAGCAGCGCAGCCCCCTTGCCCTCGTCGCTCGCGCCGTACTCCACCAGCACGCTGTGCGCGGCGACGCCTGCCACGATCGCCGTCGCATGCGCCTCGAGCAGGCCGATCTCCGCGCGGGTGACGTAGTATTCCGGCAGCCGGGTGATGCGGGCGAACAGCTCGCAGCCGGCCTCGTCGTAGAACAGGCGCGCCGGCAGCGACTTCGGCCGCCGGCTCAGGCCGGCCAGGATGTCGCCGACGTCGTCCACCTCCGGCGCGCGCGTGGCAGGCATCGCCGCGGCGTGCCGCAGGTCGTTGGCGCTCATGGTCGGTCCTATGTCAGCCGGTCAGCGATCCTGGGCCAGCCGGAGGCCGGCCACCTGCCAGCGTGTGCCGGGCGGGAAGAAGTTGCGGTAGCTCGCCCTGGCATGGCCGGGCGGCGTCGCGTGCGAGCTGCCGCGCAGCACCATCTGGTTGATCATGAACTTGCCGTTGTACTCGCCGATCGCGCCGGCCACCGGCCTGAAGCGCGGATAGGGCAGGTAGGCGCTGTTGGTCCACTGCCAAGCCTGGCCGAAGAACTCCGGCAGGCCCGCGGGCTGCGCATGCTGCGCGGCCTCGAGCTCGGCTTCGGTGGGCAGGCGCGCGCCGGCCCAGCGGGCGTAGGCGTCCGCCTCGTACCAGCTCACGTGCGTCACCGTGGCCTCGGCTGCGAGCCGCCGGCAGCCGCCCGGCGTGACCTGCAGCCAGCCCGCCTCGTCCGGGCGCCAGTGCAGCGGTGCCTCCCAAGCCTCCCGGCAGCGCTCGGCCCAGCCATCCGCCATCCACAGCTCGGGACGCCGGTAGCCGCCATCGGCGATGAAGTCGAGCCACTCGGCGTTGCGCACCAGCCGGTCGGCCAGGGCGTGCGGCTGCAGGATCTGCGGGTGGCGTGGGTGTTCGTTGTCGAAGCCGAAGCCCTCGCCGGCGTGGCCGATCCGCGCCAGCCCGCCCGCGTGCTCGACGAAGCGTGTTGGACCGGGCGCGGCCGCGGGCGCGCTCCAGCCCGGCAGCACCGCGATCCCGCTCCCGGCCGGTGCGGGACGCCAGCAGAGCGGATTCTGCGCCAGCGCGTGCAGGGCGTCGGTCACCAGCAGCTCCTGGTGCTGCTGCTCGTGATGCAGGCCGAGCGTGACCAGCTCGTGCAGCGCCGGGCCGACCGGTGCGCCCAGCAGCCGGGCCAGCGCCGCGTCGACATGCGCCCGGTAGCGGGCCACGTGGGCGCAGTCAGGCCGCGTCAGCAGGCCGCGCATCGGCCGCGGATGACGCGGGCCGACCGCCTCGTAGTACGAGTTGAACAGGAACGAGAACGCCTCGTCGAAGCGACGGTAGCCGGGCAGGTGCGGCTCCAGCACGAACTGCTCGAAGAACCAGCTGGTATGTGCCCGGTGCCACTTGGTCGGACTGGCGTCGGGCATCGACTGGACGCACTGGTCCTCGGCCGAGAGGCTGGCCGCGAGATGCTCGGTGTGCCGCCGCACCGCCTCGCACGATCGCGCCAGATCCTGCGAGGCCTCCGGCGGGTCCAGGGGTTCGGGGGAGGTCCGGGTGCGTGACTGGGACATGCAGCACTCGTGCTTTCGTTGCTCAACGAGGTGTATCTTCGGCGGTTTCCGCGTCAGCGTCCGATGAATCCAGCAAACGCATCAGGCTGTCCAGCCGGTCGGCCTGCGCCGGCGGCTTGTCGGTGCGCAGCCGTGCCACGCGCGGGAAGCGCAGCGCCACCCCGGACTTGTGCCGCATCGAGCGCTGCGCCGCATCGAAGGCGATCTCCAGCACGATGCCCTGCTCGCGACCGTGCGCCACCTCGCGCACCGGGCCGAACCGGGCGGTGGTGTGGTTGCGTATCCAGCGATCCAGCATGCCCAGCTCGGCGTCGGTGAAGCCGGAATAGGCCTTGCCGACCGGGACCAGCTCGGGCGCGCCGTCGGCGCCGTCGCGCCACAGGCCGAAGGTGTAGTCGGAATAGAACGAGGACCGCTTGCCGTGGCCGCGCTGCGCGTACATCAGCACCGCGTCGATGCTGAGCGGATCGCGCTTCCACTTCCACCACAGCCCCTTCGGCCGGCCGGGCAGGTAGGGGCTGTCGCGGTGCTTGAGCATCAGCCCCTCGATCGAGGCGGCGCGGGCGCCGTCGCGCAGCACCCCGAGTGCCGCGAGGTCGGGCGCCTCGATGATCTCCGACAGGTCCATGCGCGGCGGACGGGTGCGTCCGAACCACGCCTCCAGCCGACGCCGGCGCTGCTCGAAGCCCAAGGGGCGCAGGTCCTCGGCCCCCTCGAACAGCATGTCGTAGAGCCGCACGCCCACCGGGAACTGCGCCATCATGCGCGGGCCCGGCGCCTTGCGGTTCAGCCGCTGCTGCAGGTCGGCGAACGGCGCCACCACGCCGTGCCGCAGCACCAGCAGCTCGCCGTCCAGCACCGCGTCGAACGCCATCGCGTCCACGATCTCCGGGAAGGCGGCCGAGATGTCGTCCGCACCGCGCGAGTACAGACGCCTGCCGCCCTGGGTGGAGACCAGCTGCACGCGTATGCCGTCCCACTTCCACTCGGCGGCGAAGGCGGGGAAATCCAGCGCCGCGCGGTCGGCGGCCTCCAGCGGGTGCGCCAGCATCGGCGGCCGGAACACTGGCGCGTCGCGCGGGTCGGGCCGCGCGCCGCGCCCCTCGATCCAGGCGAACAGCTCGGCGTAGGGCGGCGCCAGGCCGTGCCAGACCTCC
The DNA here is from genome assembly GCA_964245725.1 of uncultured Acetobacteraceae bacterium. Taxonomy (GTDB): domain Bacteria; phylum Pseudomonadota; class Alphaproteobacteria; order Acetobacterales; family Acetobacteraceae; genus Lichenicoccus. The sequence continues at coordinate 16,782 of CAXTOC010000021.1, forward strand.
TCGATGTCGTCTGCGGCGATGCCGCCGCCGCTGAGCTCGGCGAGCGCGATCTTGGCCAGCCGCACCGAGGCGCCGACGCGCAAGGACCCGGTGATCAGCTTGAGGATGGCCAGCCGCACCGGGCTCGGCGAGGCGTCGAGCCAGCCCGCGACCAGCGCCGGCAGCTCGGACTTCGGGGTGGTGGCGAGCGACTGCACCACCTCCGTCAGCAGCGGCGTCGGGCTGTTGGAGCGACGCTCCGGCCACATCAGCGCCACCGTCTCGGCGAGGTCGCCGACATAGTCGTATGACCAGGCGAACAGCACCGGGTCGGTGCGGCTCTCGGCGAGGCCGCGTATCAGCGCCGGCTTGGCGGCGTCGAAGGCGAGCTCGCCGGTCAGGGCGGCGAGCCCGATGCCGCGGTCCGGATCCGGCTCGCTCTCGAAGAAGCGGCGCAGCAGCGCGATCTTGGCCAGACGGCCGGGTGTCAGGGTCAGACGCTCGAGCAACTCGGCGAACGCGATCATGCCGTCGCCGGTTCCACCCCGGCATCGGCGCTGGCGCCGTCTCCGGCATCGGCGCTGGCGCTGCCTCCGGCATCATCCTCGTCGCCGTAGCCGACCAGGCGCAGCGCGCGGCCGCGCCGCCCCTGCTTGCCGGCCTCGTGGATCAACGCCTCCTCGCGGCCGTGCGTCACCCAGATCTCCGGGGCGTCCACCTCGGCCAGCGTCCGGCCGAGCTCGTCCCAGTCGGCATGGTCGGAGATCACCAGCGGCAGCTCGATGCCGCGCGCCTTGGCGCGCTGCCGCACCCGCATCCAGCCCGAGGCGAGGCAGGTGACCGGATCGGCCAGCCGGCGCGCCCAGCGGTCGGCGATCGCCGAGGGCGGTGCGAGCACGATCGCGCCGGTCAGCTCCGCCTTGGCCGCCACCGTCGCCGGGCGCAGCTCGCCGAGCGGGATGCCCATGCGCCGATAGGCCTCGCAGAGCGGGATCAGCGCGCCGTGCAGGTGGATCGGCCGGTCCCAGCCGGCCTCGCGCAGCAGCGCGATCAGGCGCTGGCACTTGCCCAGCGCGTAGCAGCCGATCACGTGCGTGCGCCCGGGGAACAGCGCCACGCTCTCCAGCAGGCGTGCCGCCTCGGCGGCCGGCGGCGGATGGCGGAACACCGGCAGGCCGAACGTGGCCTCGGTGACGAACACGTCGCACGGGATCGGCTCGAACGCCTGGCAGGTCGGGTCGGCGACGCGCTTGTAGTCGCCCGACACCACGGCACGGCTGCCGCGCCACTGCATCGCCACCTGGGCGCTGCCCAGCACGTGCCCGGCCGGCCGCAGCCAGACCCGCACCCCGTCCAGCGTGATCGGCTCGCCGTACGGCAGCACCTGGCGGCTGGCGCCGGAGCGCCCCTCGCCCATGCGCACGTCCATCAGCGCCATCGTCTCCGGGCTCGCCAGCACCGCGCCGTGGCCGGGACGGGCGTGGTCGGCATGGGCGTGGGTGATCACGGCGCGCGCGACCGGGCCGGGAGGATCGATGTAGAAGCCGCCCGGCTCGCAGTACAGGCCGTCGGGCAGCACCTTGAGCCAGCTCTCGGGATGCGGCGGCATCAGTCCCCCAGGCGTTGCGGCCGCACGCTTGGCCGACCCTGCCGGTGCCACCGCGCTAGCGCGGTCTCGACCCCAGGGCGCCCGC
>CAXTOC010000022.1:0-18111 GCA_964245725.1 uncultured Acetobacteraceae bacterium
ACCATCACCGGCACGGAGGTCGCGACCGCCTCGGAGATCATCGATACGCTGTCGTTGGTCACGACGATCGCATCCGCGCAAGCCAGCAGGCCCAGGTACGGGTTCTCCCCCTGCATGTTCCAGATCCACGCGCCGAGCGGCAGCAGCGCCGTCTCCAGCGCCGCCCTCACCTCGGTTCCGGTTCGCCGCGAGGGCGTCGCCATCAGCCCGACCCGGTCGGCGCGCATCATCGCCGCGAGCTGCCCCGCCAGCGCCGCGCCAACTGACTCGTCCAGCCGGTAGCGTCCGTTCGAGCCGCCGACCAGCACCGCGACCAGCGGCCGCGGCAGATGCGCGAACCGCGGCAGCCAGCGCGCCCGTGCCGCTCGCAGCTGCACCGCGCCGACCTGGTGCAGCGCGTTGCGCGACACCAGCACGTTGGGTCCCTCCAGCTCGTCGTGGGTGTTCGCGACGACCAGGTCGAAACGGTCCAGGCGCATGCGCGGGTTCTGGATCTGCACCACCCGACGGCCCTGGCGTCGCAGCGTCGCACCCAGCGCCGCGCCGACGCCGCCCACGCTCATCACCAGCCCGTCGGGGAGAGTCCCCACCGGTTCTATCGCCGCCAGCGGCATCGGCCACCGCGCCGCCGGGATCCAGCGCCAGGGCCGCAGCGGCATCAGCGCATGCACCGAGGGCGCCAGCCCCGCCCGCACCGCCAGCCCCACCGCCTGCGCCTGCAGCCCGGCGTAAGGCTGCGCCAGGATCACCGCGCGATCGCTCTCCATCGCCGTCTTGTGCGAGCGGCCTGGACCCGCGTCAACAGCGAGAGCTTGACTTCGACCCAGGGAACAGGCGATCAGACGCTGCGCTTTCCAAAGTGGTCGGCACTCGACGGCCGCCGGTGTACCGGTCCGCGGGGCCAGGTCACCGGATCCGGTCTTCCAGGATCCCCAGCATTTCGCCTGACGCGCCGGTTCGCGATCCCGTCGATCGCCGCAACCGCCGGAAAGGCTTGTGCTCCGCATGACCATCCAGTTCGACACGCTCGGGCTCTCGCCCACCATCCTCGACGCCGTGCGTCAGCAAGGCTACCTCGTCTGCACCCCGATCCAGGCCGAGGCGATCCCCGCGATCCTGCAGGGCCGCGACCTCCAGGGCATCGCGCAGACCGGCACCGGCAAGACCGCGGCGTTCGCGCTGCCGATCCTGCACCGCCTGCTCAGCACGCCGGTCCAGACGCCGCGCCAGGGCTGCCGCGCCCTGATCCTGTCGCCGACCCGCGAGCTCGCCGGCCAGATCGCGCAGAGCTTCCGCGCCTACGGCCGCCACACCAAGCTGCGCACCAGCCTGGTCTATGGCGGCGTGCCGAAGCACCCGCAGGCACGCGCGCTGTCGAACGGCACCGACATCCTGGTCGCGACCCCCGGACGCCTGCTCGACCACCTGTCCGACCGCACCATCCGGCTCGACGCCACCGAGATCCTCGTCCTCGACGAGGCCGACCACATGCTCGACCTCGGCTTCATCCTGCCGATCCGCAAGATCGCGGCACTGCTGCCGGCGGAGCGTCAGAGCCTGTTCTTCTCGGCGACGATGCCGCGCGAGATCGCCCTGCTCGCCGGCCAGCTGCTTCGCGACCCGGTGCGCGTCGCCGTGGCACCCGTCGCCACCACCGCCGACCGGGTCGAGCAACGCGTCATCTTCGTCGACACGGCGCGCAAGCGGCAGGTCCTCACCGAGTTCCTGCGCAGGACCCGCGACGGGCGCATCCCCGGGCGCACCCTGGTCTTCACCCGGACCAAGCACGGTGCCGACCGCGTCGTCGAGTTCCTCGACAAGGCCGGCCTGTCCTGCAGCGCCATCCACGGCGACAAGAGCCAGGCGCAGCGCGAGCGTGCCTTGATGAGCTTTCGCAAGGGCCAGATCAGTGTCCTGGTGGCCACCGACGTCGCCGCACGAGGCATCGACATTGACGGCGTGACCCACGTGATCAACTTCGATCTGCCGAACGTGCCCGAGAGCTACGTGCACCGGATCGGTCGCACCGCACGCGCCGGCCAGGGCGGGATCGCGATCTCCTTGTGCGATGCCTCGGAGCGCGCGCACCTGCGCAGCATCGAGAAGCTGATCCGCACCCGCCTGACGGTGTCCGAGCCGGGCCAGCTCGCGGCCTGAGCCAAGGGCTCCGCCTTGACCCGCCGGGGCCGCATCGCCGCCCAGCACGGGTCCATGACGACGGGTGCGACCGCGAGCGCACGTTCCAGCGGCGCCGGCAGCGCCAGTACGATCTGGTCGAACGGCCCGGCACGTTCCCCGCCATGGCCAGGAAGGCCTGGAGAGCGGCGCCGCTCGGGGTCGGCTACAGCGTCCCATGATCGAACCGGAACGCCTCGATCCGGCGGGTTGCGAGCCGTCAGCCCGGTTGTCGTCCCTTGCCTAACGGCACGACCTCGGCGTCGCCCGCATGAGAAGCAGTCGCGCGCAGGACGGCCCGGCCACCCCGACGCCGATGACGGCAACGCGCGTGCGGCGGTTCGGCACCCGAGACGCCGACTGGGTCCGGAGATGCGCGCAGGGCCGCTGTCTGGGTCGCGCACGATCCCGCGACCTGACCGGAGGCGCTCCGGGATCCGCCAGCGAAGCCGCATCGGCGCGGAGCGTGTGTCTGCTACGCGTTGACGATCTCGGTCGGCGCCCCCGCCTCGGTCGCAACGCCGGCCTCCGCGTCGCCATCGAAGGCCTCCTGGATCTGCCGCACCAGATGCTCCGCCATCTGCCTCCAGCGTTCCCGCGGATCCAGGCAGGCATCGTCAGGAGTTGCCGGCGGCGCGGTGAGCAGCCGCGTCAGCTCGAACCGGATGCTGCCGGGATGCGGCTCGCATAGCAGCGCCAGCCGCTCGTCGCGGAACTGCTCCGCCAGGCCGCCGACCCGGGTCGCCACCACCCAGCGCCCGGCAGCGATCGCGATCGCGGCGACGCCGCTCTGGCTCGCTTCCCGATACGGCAGCAACACCGCATCGGCCCAGCCGATCAGCGCGCCCACTTCGTTCTCCGGCACCCAGCGATTCTCCACCCGCACCCCCGGCAGCGCCGCCAGCGCCCGCAAGGTCTCGCTGTCGGGGCCCTGGCCCACGATCCGGACCTCGTAGGGGGGCACCTCGCCCAAGCCGCGCAACGCCGTCTCGAGCAGGTCGAGCCCCTTGTAGGGCAGCAGACGCCCGAAACAGAGCAGGCGCATGGCGCCGCCATGCGACAGCGGCCGCGGCGGCCTCGGACCGAACACGAAGGGCGGCAGGCTGGCACTGAGCATCGGCTTGCCGCGCGCCGCCCCCTGACGCAGCAGACGCTCCGAGACGTGGTGAGTCAGCGCGATCAGCGCGTCGGCGCGTCGGATCAGGCGGCGCTGCAAGGCCATCTGCATCGGAAAGCCGTCCCCCGGATGCAGGTCCGCATCGTGCACCGTCACCACCAGCTTGACGTGCAGCTGCCGCAAGGCCCAGGCCATCACTAGGTCGAGCGGCCCGGGCATGGCGCAGATCGCAACCTCCGGTGCCAGCGCCTGGACCCGCCGCATCAACGACCAGACGGTCAGCGGCGACAGCAGCAGGCGGCAGACATAGCCGAGCAGACCGTCATAGGTCCGCACCGGCAGCGCGCAGCGCGGCCGGTCCTGCGAGTTCAGGATCTCGGCGCGGGTGGAGAGCGAGAGGAACACGTGCTGTCCGGGCACCATGGCGAGGCTCCTGGCCAGCTCGCTCGCGACCCGTGGACCAGCACCTCGTCTTCCCCACTGCCAGACCAGGATCCTCACGCTTCAGATCATCCCTGGCCGGGCGAAGCCGATCTGCGCCAGCGCCTCGCGCAGCTCGCCGCCGTCGAACCGCGCCCGGCTCACCCGCAGCGCCGCCTCCCCCAGGGCGGCTCGCCGCTCCGGCGCGTCCGCCAACGCCTGCAGCGCCTGCGCCGCCGCGTCGGTGTCCGCATCCGCCCACACCGCGCCGGGAGCCTGAGAGATGCCGCGCGGATCCTCTGCCGGCACCAGCCGATAGCCGATCGGAACGCCGCAGCTCTGGTCGATAAACTCGGCCGTGGCCGACCAGTCGGTCGCGACGACCGCGCGTCCCAGCATCATCGCCTCCGCGGGCACCAACCCGAATCCCTCACTGCGATGCAGCGAAAGCACGATATCGGCAAGTCCGGTGAGCGCATGCGCGTCCGCCTCGGGCAGCATGCGCGTCTCCAGCCTGATGTTGGCGCATCCGGCGACCGCGCCGTGCAATCGATGCATGTCCTCCGAGAAATGCCCGGCGTGGCCCACCTTCAACACCATAATGCGGTCGCAACGATTACCAAACGCTTTACGGAAGGCGGCCACGGCGGCCAAGGGGTTCTTGCGCTCGAAGGCGGAGGCCAGGCTGAACGACACCAGCACCACCACCGCATCGTCGGGCAATCCGAACGCCGCCCGGTCGAGACGCGCCGGCCGCGGCGGAGACAGCGCCAGCGCATGGGGCACCACGCGCACCCGTCCGGGCATCAGGCTTTCCAGTGCACGCGCGGTGAAGCGCGAGGGCGCCCAGAGCTCGTGCACGCAGGCGCAGGCGGGTCGCCAGTTCGCGGGCAGCACCTCCAGCTCCCAGGCCCAGAACCCGATCACCCGACGTCCACGTAGCATCCGGCGCGGCAGTCGGAGCAAGGCAGCAGGCAGCACCGGAGCATTCACGTGCAGCACCAGCGCTGCGTTTGCGCTCCCTTCCGAGGCGCCTGCCCTCGCGTCCGTCGGCGGCCCGCGCTCGCCGGGAACCGCGATCCCCGCCTGCATCGACCAGGCCGGAACATCGAGCGCATCGAGCGCACCGCGCATGACGCGCGCGGATTGTCCCAGACCCGAGGCACGACCGATCTCGCCAGCGACGATCACGCCGTCGCAGGTCGGTGGCGGCGCCCGGTCCGGCTTCGGCGCCAGCATGGCCGGCAGCCTCGCGAGCCAGAGCCGCCGGCGGGCAGCCGGAAGCGCCTGCCAGAGACGATGCATCGGGTGCAGTGAGGAAGAGGAACCCCGCATCGCGGTCCTGGATCGATGAGGAGGCGGAGTCTGACCGCGGCATCCCGGGACCGCAAGCACGCCGAAACCGCGCGCGGCCAGACCGTCCGGCGCCCCGCAACTGGCCATTGCCGACGCACCCGCCCCGTATAGACTGACCCGATGCGCGAACCCGCCCGCCTTCCGACGACGGAGATCCTCGAGACGCTGGTCGGCTTCGACACCACCAGCCGCAACTCCAACCTTCCGCTGATCGGCTGGGTCAGGCAGTACCTCGACGGGCACGACGTCCCCTACCGGCTCACGCACGACGCGAGCGGAGGCAAGGCGAACCTGCACGCCATCATCGGTCCGGAGGTCGAAGGCGGTCTCGCCCTCTCCGGCCACGTGGACACCGTCCCGGTCGACGGCCAGACATGGAGCACCGATCCGTTCAAGCTGCAGCAGCGCGATGGCCGCCTGCTGGCACGCGGTGCGGTCGACATGAAGGGCTTCGTCGCCTCCTGCCTCGCCGCCGTGCCCGATCTCAAGGCATCGCCGCTGATGCGCCCGGTGCATCTGCTGATCTCCTACGACGAGGAGGTGGACTGCGCCGGCGCCCACCGCCTCGTGGCGGACATGCGGGCCGGTCGATTGCGGCCGGCGCTGTGTGTCGTCGGCGAGCCGTCGGGCATGAAGCCGATCACCGCCCACAAGGGCAGGCTGTCGGTCCGCGTCACCGCGCGCGGTCGGGCCGGCCATTCCAGCGCGCCCGCACGGGGCGTCAACGCGATCCACGCCGCCTCCGAGGCGATCGGCTGGATCGCCGCGGAAGCACGCCGTCTCGCCGCCGACGGCCGTCGCGAGAGCGGTTTCGAGCCGCCGCACAGCACCGTCCATGTCGGCCTGATCGAAGGCGGCTCGATCCTGAACATCATCCCGGAGCGGGCGGTGTTCGAGATGGAGTGGCGCACCATCCCCGGCGACGACGCGGCGGCCGAGCTGCATCGTCTCGAGAGCCACGCCTCGCGGACCATCGAGAGCTGGATGCACCAGGTCGATCCCGGCACCGGGTTCAGCTTCGAGCCGCTGAACCTGCTGCCGCCACTCTCGCTCGACCCGCAGCACCCGCTGGTCGGACTGGTCAAGCAGGCCAGCGGCGCCAATCAGCACGGCAAGGTGTCGTATGGCACCGAGGCCGGCATCTTCCAGGATGCCGGCATCGCCAGCATCGTCTGCGGACCGGGCGACATCGCCCAGGCGCATCAGGCCGACGAATGGATCGCGCGCGATCAACTCGATGCCTGCGACGCCTTCATCCGTCGCCTCGCCGTCAGTCTGATCAGGGCGGCATGATCGGCCTCTCCGATCCGCTGCTGCCAAGCTTCTCGGCCCTGCCCCGCTTCGAGGTCCGGCTGGAACCCCCCGAGCTCGGCGAATGGCACGCCGGCAACTGCGGGGTGGCCGGCTTCCATCATTACGAGGCCGGCCGCGCCGGACCGCACGTCCTGGTGACCGCCCTGATGCACGGCAACGAGATCGCCGGCGCCATCGTGCTCGACGCCCTGTTGCGCGCCCGCCTGCGCCCGCTGCGCGGCAGGCTGACCTTCGGCTTTCTCAACCTGGCGGCCTACGCCCGCTTCGACGCCGTCCAGCCGACCGCCTCGCGCTTCGTCGACGAGGACATGAACCGCCTTTGGGACGTGGCGATCCTGGACGGCACCCGCCACTCCGTCGAACTCGCACGGGCGCGCGAGATCCGCCCGATCATCGACAGCGCCGACATCCTGCTCGACCTGCATTCCATGCTCTGGCCGTCCGAGCCGCTGATCCTCAGCGGATCCACCGCCAAGGGACGCCGTCTCGCGCGCGCGATCGGCACCCCGCCGATGGCGGTCGCCGATCGCGGCCACAGCAGCGGCCCGCGTCTGATCGACTACGCCGGCTTCGCCGACGAGGCCGACGCGCGGATCGCCTGCCTGGTCGAGGCCGGCCCGCACTGGGAGCCGGGCACGGTGGCCACCGCGCGCGCCGCGGTGATGGCGCTGTTGCGCCAGACCGGACTGATCGCCGGCCCTGACCCGATCGCGCCGAACCCCCAGCCTTGGCGCGGCGCCGAAGTGACCGAGGTGGTCACCGCGGTCACCAGCAACTTCACCTTCGTGCAGCCCTTCCGTGGCGGCGACGTGATCGCCGACTGCCACACCCTGATCGCCAATGACGGCGGCAAGGAAGTCCGCACGCCGCACGATCGATGCCTGCTGGTGATGCCCAGCCTGCGCCCCAGCCGAGGCCACACCGCGGTGCGCCTCGCCCGCTTCCTCAGCGACTAGCGGCGGTAGATCGGAAACCGCGCGCAGAGCGCACGCACCCGCTCGTGCACCGACGCCTCGACGGACGCATTGCCGCCGTCGCCCGACGAGGCGAGCCCGTCCAGCACCTCGTTGATCATCAGCCCCACCTCGCGGAACTCCTGCGGGCCGAAGCCGCGCGTGGTGGCGGCGGGACTGCCCAGGCGGATCCCCGAGGTGATCGCAGGCTTCTCCGGATCGAACGGAATCGCGTTCTTGTTGGCGGTGATCCCGGCCCGCTCCAGGCTCGCCTCCGCCAGCTTGCCGGTCACCCGCTTCGGCCTCAGGTCGACCAGCAGCAGGTGGGTGTCGGTGCCCCCGGTGACGATCGCCATCCCGTGCCCGATCAGGGTCGTGGCGAGCACACGGGCATTCTCCACCACCGCCTGCTGGTAGAGCCTGAACTCGGGCGTCAGGGCCTCCCCGAACGCCACCGCCTTGGCCGCGATCACGTGCATCAACGGGCCGCCCTGGAGACCGGGAAACACCGCCGAGTTGAACTTCTTGCCGAGCTCCGGGTCGTTGCACAGGATCAGCCCGCCGCGCGGCCCGCGCAGCGTCTTGTGGGTGGTGCTGGTCACCACGTGGGCGTGCGGTAGCGGGCTCGGATACAGCCCGGCCGCCACCAACCCGGCGAAGTGCGCCATGTCGACCATGAAGTAGGCGCCGATCTCGTCCGCCGCCCGGCGGATGCGCGCGAAGTCGATGAAGCGCGGATAGGACGACCCGCCGGCGATGATCAGCCGCGGCCTCTCCTGCCGCGCCAGCCGCTCGAGCTCGTCGTAGTCGAGCAGCCCGTCATCTTGCCGCACCCCGTACTGCACCGCCCGGAACCACTTGCCGGACAGGTTCGGTGCTGCCCCGTGCGTCAGGTGGCCGCCGGACGCCAGGCTCATGCCGAGGATGGTGTCGCCGGCATCGAGCAGTGCCAGGAACACCGCCTGGTTCGCCTGCGCGCCGGAATGCGGCTGCACGTTGGCGTAGCGCGCATCGAACAGACGCCTCACCCGATCCAGCGCCAGCAGCTCGGCGCGGTCGACCTCGGCGCAGCCGCCGTAGTAGCGACGACCCGGATAGCCCTCTGCGTACTTGTTGGTCAGCACGCTGCCCTGCGCCTCCAGCACCGCCGCCGAGGCGATGTTCTCGCTGGCGATCAGCTCGATCCCGTCCTGCTGGCGCCGCATCTCGTCGTCCAGCGCCGCCGCCAGCTCGGGATCGCTCTCGCCCAGCGAGGTGGCGAAGAAACGCTGCAGCGCGGTGTGCATGATCTGGTCGGGCATGACGGGCTCCGGGTCCTGGGCCGCCCGGTGCCTCCGCACTGGCGGGGGCTGGCATGCGGGCTGCAAGTGCGTTCAACTGCACGCTTATAGTCCCGCGCCGCCGCGAGCGGAACCACCGCCGCTCGGCCCACCCTCGTTCTCGATCCATCCGCTCCCAGGAGACGTGCTGCATGTCCCAATCCGTCGCAAATCCTGGCCCAGCGAGCCTCTGGCGACGCAAATCGATCGAGAGCCTGACGCTGGACAGCGACGCGGCAGCGCTGCGGCGAGCGCTCGGGCCGCTGAGCCTGGTGGCACTCGGCATCGGCTGCACCATCGGCGCCGGCCTGTTCTCGCTGACCGGGATCGCCGCCTCGGAGAATGCCGGCCCCGCGGTGGTGATCTCCTACCTCGTCGCGGCCATCGGCTGCGGCTTCGCCGGGCTCTGCTACAGCGAGCTGGCGAGCATGATCCCGATCGCCGGCAGCGCCTACACCTACGCCTACACCACCCTCGGCGAGCTGGTGGCCTGGATCATCGGCTGGGACCTCGTGCTGGAATACGCCGTGGGTGCCGCCACCGTCGCCGTCAGCTGGTCGCGCTACGTCAACTCGCTGCTGCGCGACTTCGGCGTCGCCATCCCGCCAAGGCTGCTCGCCTCGCCGTTCGAGACGGTCGCCCTCCCCGGAGGGGGCACCGCCACCGGCCTGATCAACCTGCCGGCGGTGTTCGTCATCGTCTGCATCTCGCTGCTGCTGATGCGCGGCATCTCGGAATCGGCCAAGGTCAACGCGGTGATCGTGGTGATCAAGATCTGCGTCATCCTCGCCGTGATCGGCTTCGGCATCCCCTACATCAACGCCGCCAACTACACCCCGTTCATCCCGCCCAACCAGGGCAGCTTCGGCCATTTCGGCATCTCCGGCATCATGCGCGCCGCCGGCACCATCTTCTTCGCCTATGTCGGCTTCGACGCCGTCTCCACCGCCGCCCAGGAGACCAGGCGGCCGGAGCGCGACATGCCGATCGGCATCCTCGGCAGCCTGCTGATCTGCTCGCTCGCCTACGTCGCCTTCTCCTTCGTGCTCACCGGCCTGCTCAACTATAAGCTTATGCTCAACGACGCCGCACCGGTCGCCAGCGCCATCGACATGACGCCGTACCACTGGCTCAAGGAGGCGGTGAAGTTCGGCATCATCTGCGGCTTCACCTCGGTGATGCTGGTGCTGCTGCTCGGCCAGTCCCGGGTGTTCTACGCGATGTCGCGCGACGGGCTGCTGCCGCCCCTGTTCTCGCAGATCCACCCGAGCTGGCGCACGCCGTGGCGCTCCAACCTGCTGTTCATGGTGCTGACCGGCGTGCTCTGCGCCTTCCTGCCAATCAGCGAGCTCGGCCACATGACCTCGATCGGCACCCTGCTCGCCTTCGTCATCGTCTGCGCCGGCGTCCTGATCCTGCGCTCGCGCGACCCCGGCCGCCCGCGCGCGTTCCGCGTCGCCGGCGGCCCGATCGTCCCGATCCTGGGCATCCTGTCCTGCCTGGCGCTGATGCTCTCGCTCGACGGCCTGACCTGGATCCGGCTGGTCATCTGGCTGCTGATCGGCTTTGCGATCTACTTCGGCTACAGCCGCAGGCACAGCCGGCTGCAGCACGCGCGGCGCGCGATCTGATGACGCCCGGACGCTTCCCGGCAACCCGGCTGCGCCGCAACCGGGTCGATCCGTCCACGCGGCGGCTGGTCGCGGAGAACCACCTCTCGGTGGACGACCTGATCTGGCCGGTGTTCGTCACCGAGGGCGAGCGCGCGGAGTCCGACATCTCGTCGATGCCCGGCGTCAGGCGCGTCTCGCTCGACCTCCTGGCCGCCCACGTCGCGCCGGCGGCGCGTCTCGGCATTCCCGCGATCGCCCTGTTCCCGGTCACCCCGCTGGACAGGCGCGACGAGGAAGGCACGGAGTCCGCCAATCCCGACAACCTGATGTGCCGCAGCGCGCGCCTGCTCAAGGCCGAGTTCCCCGAGCTCGGCCTGATCGGCGACGTCGCACTCGACCCCTACACCAGCCACGGCCATGACGGCGTGCTCCGCGACGGCCGCATCGCCAACGAGGAGTCCGTGGCGGTGCTCGTCGCGCAATCCCTCAACCAGGCGCTGAGCGGCATCGACATCCTCGCACCCTCGGACATGATGGACGGCCGCATCGGCGCGATCCGTGCCGCCCTCGACGGTCATGACCTGATCGACACCCGCCTGATGTCCTATGCCGCCAAGTACGCGAGCGCGTTCTACGGTCCGTTCCGCGAAGCGCTCGGCTCCGGCGGCCTGCTGCGCGGCGACAAGCGGACCTACCAGATGGACCCGGCCAACAGCGACGAGGCGCTGCGCGAGGTCGAGCTCGATCTCGCGGAGGGCGCCGACATGGTCATGGTCAAGCCGGGCATGCCCTACCTCGACATCGTCCGCCGGGTGCGCGAGCGCTTCAACGTGCCCACCTTCGCCTACCAGGTGTCCGGCGAGTACGCGATGCTGATGGCCGCGATCCGCAACGGCTGGCTCGACCACGAGCGCGCCGTCATGGAGAGCCTGCTCGCCTTCAAGCGCGCCGGCGCTAACGGCATCCTGACCTACTTCGCCATGGAAGCCGCCGAGCGGCTGCGATAGTCCGTGCTGCGATCCGGACGACGCCGCGGACCCGCCCTCGGGATCGCCGGCCTCGCCGCCGCCGGGCTCGCCGCGGTCCTGGCCACCGGGATCGTCCTGGCAGCCATCCTGCTGTGGCGGACCCTGCCCGGTCGCGACCAGACGCTGCGCATTCCGGGGCTGGGTCATCCCGTCGCGATCACCTTCGACGCCGTGGGCATTCCCAGGATCGAGGCCGGCTCCGCCGAGGACGCGGCGGCGGCCCTGGGCTTCGCGCATGCGCGCGACCGCATGTTCCAGATGGAGCTGATGCGCCGGGTCGGCTCCGGTCGCATCTCCGAGATCGCCGGCCGCGCGGCGCTGCCGCTCGACCGCATGATGCGCACCCTGGGCCTGAGGGTACGGGCCGAGGCGGCCTATCCGATGCTGCCGCCCCATGACCGCCGCCTGCTCGACGCCTACGCGCGCGGCGTCAACGCGGAGATCGCCGCCCGCGGCCGCTTCATCGCCCCCGAGTTCCTGCTGCTCGGACCTCCCGAGCCCTGGACGCCCACGGACTCGCTGCTGTGGGGCCGCCTGATGGCGCTCAGCCTCGGCGCCAACTGGCGCACCGAGCTGGCCCGCCTCGCCGCCTCGTCCAGGCTGCCGCTGACCCGCCAGCTCGCCCTGCGCCCCGTCTCCGGCGACGTGCCGGCACCGCAGGCCAGTGTTGCCGACCCGAGCCTCACCCGGCTCGCGGCCGAGCTCGACCGTCGCCTGCCGCGCTTCCCGGCCGCCTTCACCCTCCCGGACGAAGCCTCCGACGAGTGGGCCGTAGACGGCGCGCACAGCCAGACAGGCGCGCCGCTGCTCGCCGGCGACCCGCATCTGGCGCTCGGCTTCCCCGCGGTATGGTACCTGGCCCGGATCAGCCGCCCGGGTGCCGTGCTCACCGGCGCCACCGCGCCCGGGGCCCCGTTCCTGGTGATCGGCCAGAACGGCCACATCGCCTGGACCTTCACCAGCAGCGAGGCCGACACCCAGGACCTGTTCATCGAGCATCCCGGGCCGCCGGGAACCTACCTCACCCCGGACGGTCCGCACCCGTTCCTGACCAGACGCGAGACCATACGCGTCCGCGGCCAGCCCGACAGCGTGCTCACCGTGCGCGAGACCCGGCACGGCCCGCTGATCAGCGACATCCTGCCCGACATGACCGACGGCCACGGCCAGGGTCGGCTGCTCGCGGTCGCCATGGAAGCCCTCGCACCGGTCACGCCGACGCACAGGGATGCGGCCAGCAGCCTGTTCGCGCTCGGCGACGCGGCCTCGGTGGAGCAGGCCGGGGCGGTCGCCGCGACCAGCACGGCGCCGGTGCAGAACCTCCTGGTCGCCGACCGCACCCGGATCGCCCAGTTCACCACCGGGATCGTGCCGATCCGCAAGGGAGGCGACGGCAGCTTCCCGCAGGACGGCGCCGACGGCGCGCACGACTGGATCGCGAGCGCGTCCGGCGATCGGCTGCCGCACGTGGTGGCGCCCACGAGCGGCCACCTGCTCAACGGCAACGAGCGCACCTCGCCGCTCGACTTCCCGGTCTACATGGGCCGCGACTGGCCCGATGACTGGCGCGCGCGCCGCATCCGCGTCCTGCTCGCGAGTCGTCCCCGGCACGACGTCGCCGGCTTCGCGGGCATGCAGTCCGACACCGCGAGCGCCTTCGCCGCTGCGGTCCTGCCCGATCTGCTGTCGCGCCTCGCCGCCCATCCCCCTGACGAGTTCCCGGCGCGCGCCCTGGCGCTGCTGCGTGGCTGGGACGGCTCGATGAGCGCCGCCGCACCACAGCCCCTGATCTTCAATGCCTGGATGCAGCGCTTCGTCGCCGACACGCTGCAGCGCGACGGCATCGCCGAAGCCGTCGCGGCGCCCTGGCCGGACTTCGCGGCCTTCCTGCTCTCGGCTCGGGGCGCCGTCTGGTGCGGCGGCGACTGCACGCCGGCCCTGCTTCGCGCGCTGGACGCGGCCACCGCCCGCATCGCCGAGATCCAGGGCAACGATCCGGCCAGCTGGCGCTGGTCGGCGGCACATCGCGCCGTGTTCGACAACACCTTCCTGCGCGCGCTGCCGCTGATCGGCCGCCTCGCCCGGCGCAGCATCGCGATCTCCGGCGACGAGACCACGCTGCTCCGCGCCGGTAGCGGCGCGCTGGGCGACTTCGACGCCGATCACGGCGCCGCCTACCGCGGCGTCTACGATCTCGCCGATCCGGAAGCGAGCCGCTTCATCGTCACCCCCGGCCAGTCCGGCAACTGGCTTTCAGGGAACGCGTGGAATTTGATGCAGCACTGGGCGTCAGGCGCTACCATGACGATCCCCCGTCGGCCGGGATCCGTCAGCGCAACCGCGAGTCTCACCCCATGATGCAGGCGCAGCCCAGCGCATGACCTACACCCCGCCCCGTCGGCCGCAGTTCTTCTACACCACCGCGCCGCTGCCGTGTCCCTACGTCGCCGGACGCACCGAGCGCAAAGTGGTCACGGAGATCTCCGGGCCGGACGCCGAATCCCTGCACGACCGCCTGTCCCGCGCGGGCTTCCGTCGCAGCCACAACATCGCCTACGCTCCGGTCTGCCCTTCCTGCAACGCCTGCGTGCCGATCCGCATCCCGGTGCAGCGCTTCGAGCCCGGCCGCACGCTGAAGCGGATCATCCGGCGCAACGCCACCGTCGAAGGCTTCGAGGTCCCCGCCCGCGCCACCACCGAGCAGTACGCCCTGTTCCAGCGCTACCAGCAGGCCCGCCACGGCGACGGCGACATGGCCGGCATGAGCTTCTACGACTACCGCGCGATGATCGAGGACACCCCGATCGAGACCTTCCTGTGCGAGTTCCGCGATCCCGACGACAGCCTGGTCGGCGTCTGCCTGACCGACCGCCTCGGCGACGGGCTGTCGGCGGTGTACAGCTTCTTCACGCCCGAGCACGCCGCCCGCTCGCTCGGCAGCTTCGCCATCACCTGGCTGATCGAGCGCGCCAGGACACTCGGCCTGCCCTACGTCTACCTCGGCTACTGGGTCGCCGACAGCCGCAAGATGGCCTACAAGGCCCGCTTCCGGCCCACCGAGATCCTGTCCGGAGGTGCGTGGCGCATCCTCGATCCGCTGCCCGACTGAGACCCTCCGCGTCACCGGGCGGCGCGGACTCGATCACCCCTTGCGCAGCATCCAGGCGGGCGCCGCCCGCCCGGCATCGCCGCGCCGCCCCACCCACTGCCCCAGCTCGGCAAGGCTACGCGGCCGCGCCGCCTCCTGCCACAGCAGTCCCGCCTTCTGGTCGAACACCCTGACCTCGCGCAGCCCGCCCTCCTTGAACTTCTGCAGCGCCACCCCGGTGCCGCGCGTCAGCTCCGGCATCTGGTCGAGCGCGAACACCAGCAGGCGGCGGTCGGCTCCGAGCACCGCGACCTGATCGCCCTGCGCCGGCACGCACAGCAGCGCACGCTCGCCCGGCTTGAGGTTGAGCACCTGGCGGCCGGTCCGCTTCTCCGCCAGCAGGTCCTCGGCGCGCACCAGCAGCCCGCGCCCCGCCGCCGACGCCACCAGCCAGCGCTCGCCCTCGCGCCCCACGAACAGGGCGATCAGGTCCTCCTCGTTGGACAGCTCGACCATCAGCCGGATCGGCTGCCCGTCGCCTCTACCGCGCGACAGCTCGGCCGCGCGCAGCGTGAAGGCGCGGCCGTCGGTCGCGAACCCGCAGAGCCGGTCCGTGGTCCAGCACTCCAGCGCGCGACGCAGCGCGTCGCCCTCCTTGAACTTCTGCGTGGCGAGATCGACGCCGTGCCCCCGCGCGGCGCGTATCCAACCCTTCTCCGACAGGATCACGGTGATCGGCTCGCGCTCGACCGCGCTGATCTGCGAGACGTCGACCGGCCGCGGCGGCTCGGCCAGGGTGCTGCGCCGCGCACCGAGCCGGCCCGCGCCGAACTTGCGACGCACGCCTTCGAGCTCCGAGGCGATCCGGCGCCAGCGCAGCGGCTCGCGGCCCAGCAGCGCCGTCAGCTCGGTGCGCTCGCGGCTCAGCGACGCGTGCTCGCGCCGGATCTCCATCTCCTCGAGCCGGCGCAGCGAGCGCAGCCGCATGTTCAGCACCGCGTCCGCCTGCGTCTCGTTGATCGAGAACGCCTCCATCAATCCCGTCCTGGGCTCGTCCGCCTCGCGTATGATGCGGATCACCTCGTCGAGGTTGAGGTAGACCGCGAGGAACCCTTCCAGCACCTCCAGCCGCCGCTCCAGCGCGCCCAGGCGGTAGCGCGAGCGGCGCAGCAGCACCTCGTGGCGGTGATCGAGCCAGGCGCGCAGCACCTCGCGCAGCCCCATAACCCGCGGCACCCGGTCCGCCCCCAGCACGTTCATGTTCAACCCGAAGCGGCTCTCCAACGCGGTCGCGCGGAACAGCGTCTCCATCAGCACTTCCGGCTCGACGCCCTTGCTCTTCGGCTCCAGCACCAGCCGCACCTCGGTGGTGCTCTCGTCGCGCACGTCGCCGAGCAGCGGCAGCTTCTTTTGCTCGATCAGCTCGGCGATCTGCTCGATCAGCCGCGACTTCTGCACCTGGTACGGGATCTCGCTGACCACCGCCTGCCAGGTGCCGAACCGTCCCTGCTCCACCGCCCAGCGCGCCCGGATGCGGAACCCGCCGCGCCCGGTGTCGTAGGCCTGCCGGATCGCCTGGCGGTCCTCCACGATCAGCCCGCCGGTGGGAAAGTCCGGCCCCGGCATCGCCGCCAGCAGCGCATCGAGGCTGGCCTGCGGATCGCGCACCAGCAGCA
The DNA here is from genome assembly GCA_964245725.1 of uncultured Acetobacteraceae bacterium. GTDB lineage: Bacteria > Pseudomonadota > Alphaproteobacteria > Acetobacterales > Acetobacteraceae > Lichenicoccus. The sequence goes on from CAXTOC010000022.1 coordinate 16,060, forward strand.
GTGCGGCCGCACAGACCTCGCCCGCGTTGTGCGGCGGGATGCTGGTCGCCATCCCCACCGCGATGCCGGCCGCACCGTTGGCCAGCAGGTTGGGGAACGCCGCGGGCAGCACCACCGGCTCGCGCTCCTCGCCGTCGTAGGTCGGCCGGAAATCGACGGCGTCCTCGTCGATGCCCTCCAGCAGCGCCCGCGCCACCTCGGTCAGCCGCGCCTCGGTGTAGCGCATGGCGGCGGCGTTATCGCCATCGATGGAGCCGAAATTCCCTTGCCCCTCGACCAGCGGGTAGCGCACCGCGAACTCCTGCGCCAGCCGCACCAGCGCCTCGTACACCGAGGCGTCGCCGTGCGGATGGTACTTGCCGATCACGTCGCCGACGACGCGCGCGCACTTCTTGAACCCGGCTGTCGGATCCAGCCGAAGCTGCTGCATGGCGTAGATCAGCCGGCGGTGCACCGGCTTCAGCCCGTCGCGCACGTCCGGCAGCGAGCGTGACATGATCGTCGACATCGCATAAGCCAGGTATCGCTCGCTCAGCGCGTCCGCGAGCCGCGTATCCTCGACATGATCCGCCACTGCCTCGGTCCATCTCCTGTTGCCCGGGGTCTGGGGCCTCCGGCCCCAGCGGGTCAAGGGCAGAGCCCTTGCATCGCCTCTCCAGAGCCAAGGACCGCCCCATGAAGGCATCCCCAAGCGCCCGCCGGATGCGGATCATCGCCCTGGCCCTGCTGATGATCGCCGGCACGGTGAACTACCTCGACCGCTCCGCCCTCTCCATCGGCAACTCTGCCATACGCACCGACCTGGGCCTGACCGATGCCCAGATGGGCCTGCTGCTCTCCGTGTTCGCCGCTGCCTACGGCATCGCCCAGCTCCCGGTCGGCATCCTGATCGACCGCTACGGACCGAGGCGCGTGCTCGGCCTGAGCCTGATCCTCTGGTCGCTGGCGCAGGCCGCCGCCGCCTTCTCCGGCAGCCTGATCCAGTTCGCCGCCGCCCGCGCCGCCCTCGGCATCGGCGAGTCGCCGATGTACCTCGCTGGCACCAAGGTCTGCAGCAACTGGTTCCCCCGTGCCGAGCGCGCCTGGCCGATCGGCCTGTTCAACGCCTCCTCGGCACTCGGACCTGCGATCGCACCGTCCATCCTCACCGCCCTGCTGCTCTCCTACGGCTGGCGCCCGATGTTCTTCCTCATCGGCGCCGCCGGCTTCGTCATCGCCGTGCTCTGGCAGCTGCTGTATCGCGATCCCGAGCAGTACGGCATTTCCGAGGCCGAGCGCGCCGCCATCCACCAGGCCGACGACGAAGCGCCGCAGCATCCCGGCGGCTGGACGACGCTGTTCCGCCAGCCCACCAGCTGGGGCATGGCGTTCGGCTTCCTCGGCGTGATCTACATCACCTGGCTCTACGGCACCTGGCTGCCCGACTACCTGGAGCGCGAGCGCCACCTGAGCGTGCGCCAGGCCGGGATCTGGACCACGGTCCCGCAGGCCTGCGGCTTCCTCGGCGCCCTCCTCGGCGGCCTGTGCTCGCGCTGGCTCGGCCAGGCCGGTGTGGCACCCCTGACCGCCTGCAAGCTGCCGCTGATCGTCGCCATGCTGGTCGCCGCGGCGTGCACCGCGGGCACCGCACTGGTGCAGGGCGCCACGCTCGCCATCCTGCTGGTCAGCGTCGCCCTGTTCTGCGCCACCCTCGCCTCCTCCTGCGGCTGGGCGATGGCCGCGGTCGCGACCTCGCCCGACAAGGTCGCGACCCTGGAGGCGATCCAGAACGTCGGCGGCTCGATCGGCGGCGCCCTCGCCCCGGCCGTCACCGGCAGCATGGTCCAGCTCACCGGCTCCTTCACCCCGGCCCTCCTGCTCGCCTCCGCCATTGCCGTCCTGTCCGCCCTGATCTACGCGCTCGCCGTGCGCGAGCCGCGGCATCGCCACCCGGCGACGCTCGTCCCGGCATGACCCCCGCACCCGAGGAGATCCACGCCATGCAGATCGGCTTCATCGGTCTGGGTCCGATGGGAGACCCCATGGCCACCCGCCTGCTTGAGGCCGGGCACG